>NZ_JBNPYB010000016.1:0-135961 GCF_050432985.1 Pantoea sp. AN62
GGATATTACAGCCAGCTCAGACCCCATCAATATAATGGTGGTTTGACGCCGAATGAATCAGAAAGATTGTTCTGGAAAAACTCTAAAGCCGTGGCCAGTTTTTGTTGACCACTACAATACTGACTGATTCAAATCCAAAAGACACTGCAGGGTTCCTGTTCATGTGGACATTACCTGCATTCTTCTTACTCCTTACGGCATATGTGTCGTACACACACAAAAGAGCAAACGCCTCAACTATCGACCTGCTGAACGTCAATGACAACAGATTGTGGAGCCATGAATTTCAGGACATCAAAATGACCATTGATACGAATCGTGAGCTTTTGACGCTTGAAGCTGGTAAGCGCAAGAAAGCTTACAAGTTTAGTGACGTCAAAGGCTGGCGATATCACTTAGCCGTTGGAGGTGAAATCGTAGCTTTTCGATTTAGTCGGTATGGCAGGAGCTAAAGGTCAAAACAACCTTACCCGCCTTAAAAATTTCGAAAACTCAGGGTTCTTTATCCAAGTGAAAGATATTGAATGCCCGGAATGGCAGATCAAATTTCACCCCCGTAAAGGCCGGTTTCACCATAAACGCGGGATCCGTGATACGGAAATGCAATTAAAGCAGTGGCGTGAAATTTTTGATCAGACACTCAACAAAACCACAGCAACACAATAATTATCAATATCAAATAAGGGATTAAGAAATGAATAAAATTTCAACAATTGTAGTTCTGTCTTTGTCAGTTTTGCTCACTGGTTGCGACAGCAAACCCTCTTCTTCCGAAATCCAGAAAGCTATGCAGGACAACATTGACCATACAAACCAGCAAGCCAAGCAACGTTTCGGTGAGAACAGCAAAGACATGCTCACGACTCTGAACAAAGCTGAGAAGGTTTCCTGTAAGGAATCAGAGGCCAAAGGTACATACATCTGCAAAGTAAATACCGATATAACACTACCCTTCATGGGCGAAAAGCAAACCGTAGCTGAATTCAAATTTACGAAGAGTGATGGAAACTGGAAAGTATCACCTTAATTGAATCCAATAATTAACAAGCTCATTTTTCAACGAAATTTCAATGCACATATTTTATGCGCAAGTGTTAGCACCAGGGAACCATTCAAAAAAAAACCAGAAGCCTTTCAAAGGTCTGTTCGGTTTGTATAGGGCTTAGGTAATGATTTACAATCATACTATCGTAAGACAAATGAATGACGCTTATTATGAACAAAATGCAAATCGAAGAAATGCTTGTAAAAGAGGGGTTTATACCAAAAGAAGTCTCTGTGATACGTCAGCATGCTGAGAAAGACGGTTATCCTTATCCCTGGCTCCTTTCACAGTTAAAGAAAAGATTCATAGTTGCAATGATATTAATAGCAATCCTTCTCGCAGGACTCATTTATACCATTCGCAGTGGTACACAAGAAAACATTGTATCTTATTCGATAACTCTGTTAGCAGGCTTCACAATTCTGTATGCTTTTATTCCTTTGAAGCCTGCATACAAAGCATTTAAACTTTTGAGAAAACACTCTCATGTTTTATAAAATCGCTAATGAATATTTTCATTTATTTAATCGAAGAATCGCACTACCTCTTCCCCCTACAGCAATACATTCACCACTAAAGACATCTATATAATATTTAATTGGATTAGGCATGTTTTCCATCATCCATGGAAGATCTTCAGAAAACTTCAAATCTGAGGTTGAAATAACCCAAACAGATTTACCATCAAAAGACGATCTAACAGCCTCATGAAAACGTTCGTCCCAACCATGACCTGTTACCCTTGCATATTCTTTGGCAATTTCAACAGCTTTATTTTCCGATATCATTGCTGAACTCCATACCAAACATTATACATCAACCCTCCAACCACTACTGGCCCCAAAAGAATACCTGCGGTTTCATGCCGCAATAATGTATATGTAATTTCGTAAGTATTTCCAAGAGGGAATTTGAAGCCTTCAATGATATATCCTCTACTCATCCCTCTGGCTCTTAATAAGCCAATAGTTTCAGCAAGTGACTCTTCCAGATATCGTAATATATATGATTTATTATATGCGCTTTGTCTCATGAAAACCCTAAGTTCTCTTAATAAATAGAACTTAGGCGCAATTGCCATGTGTACCTGTTCATGATAAAGAGTTGAAAGCATCTGCAAATATGCGTCTTCTTTCGACATTGCACCGGGATAGTAGTTGCGTCCTACTTCTACGTCCCCCCAGGGTTTTGTGCGTCCCTGAACGACGTCACTATGCTTTGTGATTTTTATCTTAGGAGTATAACGCCAGCCTCCATTGCGAGGCAGGTTCATTTTCCTTCCAATATCGCTGCTGTACCTAGGCATTTTTACTCCCCTGAAAGGAGTTTTAAATGTATCACCAGGCTTCTTCTTTAAAAGAAGTGCGAGGACAGTATTAACGCCTATCAGAGTGATCGCGTCTGCTAAATCCTTAGCAGCAACGTCAAGATCTCCTTCGCTACGAGCTACGTTAGTCTTCGTTGCAAAATCAAACAACTTCTTAGCCGCTTCAAGCGCTACGCCTCCTACTGCTACCCAACCTACAATGAGAAGCACTAAATCAGCGATTTCACCAATCCCAAAAAAGTGCGCACCAGCCCAAACCATGATTACCCCCGCCATAGTTGCTAATGCTGAGGGGGTGACCATAGCAAGAAGCTGTTGACCTACGTCAGATGGTAAGAGCACTGCCGCTTTCGAGATGACTAGTTGTAGCCTTGACTGTATATCGCTAGGGATAACTTCCATTCTCTATCCTCAGTTATATGTTAAGCTGCCTGCAGAATAACTCTTGAATACTGCATTATCCAGTAGTTTTGTTTATCATGTTTGTTTGATCTGATTCAAGAAGAGATATCCACTTATCATTTAGTTTTTTAAACATTTATTAAAAGCTGACAGCATTAAAACAATGATTTAAATTAAAAACCCAACCCAACCCAACCCTCAATAATAAAAATATTAAAATTAGAGGGAAATGTAATGATAATTGATATTAAATATAAGAAGGCAAACAAAAGGCAGTCATAATAATTCTATACCATTCATTTTAGCAGTAGCCATTAAAGAATATCAGAATTTATTTGATTATAATATTCAGATACCGGAACAGAAAACATAGTGCGTTGCTGTCCGCTGAACTGACCTCAAGCCGGCACCGCACAGAACCTGTTCCGCAAAATGCGCTATGACCGCCGCCCTTGCTGAACGGCCCCGGTATGATCATGTTGATTTTGGTTAGGGTGGTGATCACCTGAACCTGTACAGCGCCACTTTTGTCACAGTTGCCGCTGTGGGCAGGATGCGGCACGACTACCTGGCTGATCAGCAATAAAGCAGAAGCGGCGTGGCGCAGGACAGTGTTCTGCTCTGCAGCATTCAGGCGCGGCAAAAACGTCACTCAAAGCGAAATAGCCGCGTTTTTGTCATCAAACGGTCACGTAACTCGCGCTCTGAGGATTCCGATCTATACTGAAAAGCGTGTGGGTAACGATAGGAGAGTTCATGACAGTAATCGAAAAAGACGATCCAACCGAAGCACCAGAGTCCGGCGATAAGCAACAAACACCGCCAGACAAGAAGTAACCCACTAAGGCCGCGCCAGACGCGGCCTTTTCTATAGCGGTTGCCGCTAAGCTCTGTCAGATGTCGCCCGATCGCCCGGCTCATCCCGCATAACCTCCCGTTCAGCCAGACAACATCCCGCATAACCTCCCGTTCAGCCAGACAACATCCTGCACGCTTTCAGGCAGTTACCTGTTGCAGCGAAATCCAGTCTGCCTCACAAAATAAGCACAACGCGACGCCAATTCATCAAACTGAAACAAAAATGTCACAGAAATTGCCTACTCTGGACTCCCCTGAAATTGATGGATAATTTTTATGGCGATCAAAGCGAAAAGCCTGAAGGATGCAGAAGCATTATTGCATTCAGGCATTAGCAAAGTGGAACTGGCGTACGACATTGGCAGCGACGATTTCTTTCGTCTGGCGAGCCACTGGTGCGACCGCGGCGCTCGCATCAGCAAAGGTCACCACCATTTTGTCGTTTCACTGAAAAGTTTTGCCATTCCCCCGAACGACTGATCCCTGCGGTCGGCTTGCCCCGGCTTCCTACGCCTGATTTAATGCCCTTTTGGCTTTGATTACGGCACCGCATGCGCTATCCCGACGTTCCGCTGCCGCCTCCTGCAGGCGGCTTTATCCTTTCTCAGCATCTGAGCGACAGCGATCCCTGGCTGGCGGTGAGCCGCTTTGATCCGCAACACTACAGTGATGCGCTTGCTGTTGCATGGGAACTACCGCTGCCCGATCGCCTGCAGCGGGCGGTAAATAAGCGCCGTGCCGAATATCTCGCCAGTCGGCTGCTGGCCCGCTGTGTGATGGCGCGTCTCGGTATTGATGATTTTATTCTGACCAACGCCGCCGATCGTTCGCCCTGCTGGCCCGCCGGCGTGCAGGCTTCGCTGTCGCACAGCGCAGGCGTAGTGGTGCTGGCAGCAACCCGTCAGCCCGGTGGTGTCGGCGTGGATGTCGAACAGTTGATGTCAGACGCAACGGCCAATGAAACCGCTGACCTGCTGATGAATCCTCAGGAGCAGCAACTGCTGCGGGCGCTGCCCATCAGCTTCAATGCTGCCGCCACCCTGCTGTTTTCTCTGAAAGAATCACTTTATAAGGCGCTGTGGCCCCAGTTGCATCAGCCGATGGATTTTCAGCAGGCGGCGCTGGAAACGGTCGATCTCCGGCGTCAGTGCGCCACTTTACAGCTCACTCATCATTTCAGCGATCGCTTCACAACAGGGACCCGCTTGCAGGCGCAGTTTTTGTGGCAGGACGATCAGGTGATTACCCTGCTGATGCAGCAGGCATAAAAAAACCGGCTAAGCAATGCGGCTTAGCCGGGGTAAACACATGACGACAGAAGAAGTTTCAGGATGGCAGAGAGCCTGCTCTCTGCTGAATTCCAGCATAACGTGGTAGCCGCGCAGGCCGCCAATATGCCTTTTTGCTAAGCTTTGCCAGCCTGCATCAAAGCCCGGTATCGGTGCGTTCTACCGAGTCCAGCGTGGCCAGATCGCGTTCGCTGCCGGTCAGTTCACTCAGTTGCCCTTCTCGCATCTCCAGCAGTCGATCGGCGTGAATAAAGTAGTGATCATCGTGGCTGATGGCGAATACCGTTTTGCCGGCCGCCTGCAACCACGGCAGCAGTTCACGATAGAAGATACGACGGAAATGCGGGTCCTGATCGGCGGCCCATTCATCCAGCAGCAGCACATCCCGCTCTTCAGCCACCGCCAGCAGCAGTGCCAGCCGTTTGCTCTGCCCTTTGGAGAGCTGCAGATTCAGCACTTTATTACCTTCGATCTTCAGTTTGTCCTGCATCTTCAGCCGTTCCAGCCACTGCTGCACTAACGCCGGGTTCGCCGGAATGCCTTCGTGGCTAATCAGCCGATCAAACAGATGCACATCAGTGAATACCGCCGAGAAGTGTTTACGCCAGTGATCGAGCCCGTCAGCGTCAATCGGTTGACCATCCAGCAGCAGACTGCCGGACTGCGGCTGATACAAGCCGGTCAGCAGCATCGCCAGGGTAGATTTACCGCTGCCATTGCCGCCAATCAGAAACACCAGTTCACCGCGGCGCAGGGTCAGGTTGATCGGGCCGACCTTAAAGCCATTTTCACCGTAGTGAAAACAGACATCCCGCAGCTCCAGCGTCTGCCAGTCAGCTTTGGACGGAGAAGCGTGGAATTCGGGCTGATAAGGTGCCAGATCAAAGGCATTGAGTTTGCGGAATGCCACCTGCGCGCTGAGCAAGGTGGGCAAAGCGCCGACTGCCGACAGCAGCGGCGTGCGCAGAAACAGCAGCGTCAGGGAAAAAGTCGCAGCCACCGCCGTGTTGGCCCAGCCGAGGCTGTTGGCCATAAAAAAGACCATGCCGATGGCGCCCAGCGTCATGATATTCGACCAGTTCACCGCACTGAGATGATAGGTATCGGCCCGCACAATATGGTGTCGCCAGGCGGTGGCATCTTCCTGATAGACGCTTTCATAGATCTGCCGGGCGCGCTCACGGTTAAGCTGCAACTCTTTGCGTCCGTCAATCACCGTCTGGTAGTCACGATAGAGGTGATCTTCGATTTCACGCAGCTTCGCCATGTGCTGATAAACGCGCGACACCAGCATCCAGCCACCCACCAGCGTCACGGCCAGCCAGCCGCTGGTCACCAGCAGCATTTTGGGTGACAGCCAGGCCAGATAGATCGCTGAACCCAGAGTGATGATGACGCCCTGAATCAGCTCCGGCAGACGCACAAAAGCCAGGGTAATGGCACGCACATCGCTGGTCAGACCCGCCAGCAGTTGCGCGCTGCCGAGTTGCTCAATCCGCTCCACCCGGGTATCAAGAATGCGTTTGATAAATTCACCGCGCATCCGCCAGACAAACTGATGGCCCAGCATCGTCAGCGCCAGCTGGGAGGCCAGCGTAACCGCCATCAGTACCACCAGCTGCAACAGAAACTGCGGCAGTACCGCATAGGAAGTATTGATCGCGACGATCATTTCGCGGTTGATAAAGGCGATCATGCCAATACCCAACACTGCGCTCAGCAGCGTCAGCGCAATAACCCCGATAAAAGGCCAGCGAAACTGGCGAAAAACAACGCTTAACAACGTCATGCAGGCAATCCAGCAGTCAAAAAACAGCCTGCAGTGTAATGTGATGCAAAATGATAGCAATAGTTATTCGCACTGCGCCGCGCACCGCATGGCGAATTAAAAGGCGCGGCGGAAAGTCAGGTTATAGCGCCACGCGCCGACCAGCGGGTGCACGCCCGGCTTGAGCGGCAGGATGCCGTGATAACGCAGGCGTGACGGCCCGCCCCACACCACAATATCGCCATGCTCCAGCAGCACCCGCTGGGTGGTGTCGCCACGTTCAAAACCGCCAAACTGGAATACCGCCGGTAACCCCAGCGAGACCGAGACGATAGGCTGACGCAGATCTTTCTCATCTTTGTCCTGATGCAGGGTCAGCTTCGCGCCAGGTTCATAGCGATTGAGCAGGCAGGCATCAGGGTTAAAGTCGGGAAAGCCCGCTTCACGCGCTGCGGCCTGCGCCAGACTGCGAAACAGCGGCGGCATCGGTGGCCACTTGCGCCCGTTGAGGTTGTCCTGCTGCTGATACTGATAACCGCGTGAATCCACTGACCAGCCGAAGTCGCCGCAGTTGGTCATCGCCACTGACATGCGGTGACCGCCCGGCGTAATGCGATGCGCAAACGGATTCTGGTCGGCGATGGCCAGAATCTGCTGATACAACGCTTCAGCCTCATCGCGCGCCCGGCGGCGCAGGATCACCGCGCCGTCAGCCAGCGGTTCCTGCCACGGTTGCTCTTCGCTAAACAGATCTAACATCAGGGTGCTCCTGTCGACTCGAGTTTAATCAAAAAGGCGGCAAACTGCGGTGACATCCAGCTCACAAAACCATCGCCTTCTTTACTGATCAGATAGACCGCCAGCTGCTGCTGGATTGCCAGCGCTTTGGCTTTTTCACTGCCCAGAACCATCAGGCCAGTATCCCAGCCGTCGGCCTCCAGCGCGGTGGTCGCGATCACGGTAGCCGAAACCAGTTTATGCTCAATCGGTCGGCCGGTAAGCGGGTCGATCACGTGAGAAACGCGCTTGCCGTCCAGTTCATAATAGTTGCGATAGCTGCCCGAGGTGCTGATGCCGTGTCCCTGTAGATCGACCCGCGCCTGCACCGCATTCTCACGGTCGGTCGGCTTCTGAATGGCGACCCGCCACGGCTGGTGCTGGGCGTTAAGCCCGCGGCTCAACACTGCCCCGCCAACCGACACCAGGTAATTATTAATCCCCAGCTGCTCCATCAGGCGCGCCAGATGATCGGTGGCAAAGCCCTCGCCTACCGTTGAGAGATCAACATACAAGCCAGGCAGATCCTTTTGCAGCCACTGGCCGCCCGCGCCCTGCACCACCCGCAGATGCTGCAGACCGGTCTGCGCTTTGGCCGCCGCAATTTCCGCCTCATCCGGCGTATGGCTCGGCTGTTTTGTCGGGCCAAAGCCCCACAGATTGACCAGCGGTCCGACGGTGATATCCATCGCCCCTCCGGTTTTAGCACCAATGCGCAAGGCGAGCGTGACGATGTCCGCCATATTCTCGCTGACCGGCTGCGGCGTCAGCGCACGGCTCTGATTAAAGCGCGACAGCACCGAATCGGGCTTCCAGGTAGAGAGTTCGGCGTCGTCACTGTCGAGCTGCTGCTGAATGCGCTGCTGCAGTGCAGCTTTGCGGCCACTGTCGACGTCGGCCAGGCTGACCCGCCAGACCGTGCCCATGGTTTTGCCTTCCAGCACCATTGATGACGTCGCCGCTGGCTTATCACAACCGGCTAACAACAGGATGGCAAACGGCAAAGACAGCAGATTAATCTGATATCTCATTAATCCTCACTTGTAAAAATTTATCTATTCCTGCTACAAAGCATAAATCGCTGGTAAAGAGCGTAAAAGAGGGTTGAATCCTTCAGTCAATGACGCCAGTATCAACCGGTCATCTACTATGCATCCGCCCGTAACCGGGCGATTTACGTTTAACGGTTTGGTTTAATTAAGGAGCAGCAGATGATCTACGTGATTCTTGCCATCGCCCTGGGTCTGTTCATTTACAGCAGCTACAAAGTCTGGCATCAGCGCCGCCATCGTCACATGGCGCTGTCACGGCCGCGCCATTAACCCGCAGCGCTGCACCTGAACGGGGCAATGACCCTCTCAGCGTGCGCGGCAAGTTTACCAGAAGCGGCGGCAGGGCCGTGGCTATCAGAGCGGTAAAGCTGGCATGAATTCTGCACTGTTGAAACAGTGTTTATCTCTGAGAGGTGCAGAATGAAAACGTCACAGAACCTGCAGGCAGCCTGGCATCAGTGGCTGAGCTTTTCAGCCTTTTCTCTGGCGGGCGTGGCATTTGAAGGTGCCCGATTTGGCAGTGTGGTCTCACCGGTCACGGCAGTTGCGAAAGCGAAAAAGTGGCGAACGGCAGATGAGATAAAGGAAAAGGATTAATGACTCAGGTGCGCAGCCAGCGCTGCGCACCTGCACAAATCAGAACTGGTAAACCAGACCCAGTGCCACCACGTCGTCGGTATTAATACCGGCCTGGTCGGTGAACTGGTTGTCATCCAGCAGGTTGATTTGGTAATCCACATAGGTGGACATGTTTTTGTTGAAGTAGTAAGTCGCGCCTACATCAATGTATTTCTTCAGGTTTTGTTTACCCCAGCCCTGCACATCGGTGCCGCGTGAGGTGACATACGCCAGTGATGGACGCAGGCCGAAGTCGAACTGATACTGTGCCACCAGCTCCCAGTTTTCCGCTTTATCCGCATAACCAAACACCGGCGAATCGCTGCTACCGAAGCGGGTTGCGTTGTAAGACTTGGTGTACATCGCTGCCAGATAGATGTTGTTGGCATCGTATTTCAGACCGCCGGTGTAGGCTTCTGCTTTGTCGCCACGACCGAGGATACCCGCCTGGTTGCCGTTCTGATCGTTGGTACGGTCAGACTGGAAAGCCGACGCACCGATACCAAAACCGGAACCGAGATCGTAAGTGGTGCTCAGACCCCAGCCGTCACCGTTCTGGCCCAGCACATCACGACCGTTTGGTGACTCATCACCATTGCCGTTTTTGCCCTGATACTGCACCGCAAAGTTCCAGCCATCGACCAGGCCGAAGAAGTTGCTGTTGCGGTAGGTCGCCATACCGTTGCCGCGCTGGAACATAAAGTTATCCGCGCCATAGGTATCACCACCGAACTCTGGCAGCACGTCGGTCCATGCGCCGATGTCATAAGCTACGCCGTAGTTACGACCGTAATCGAATGAACCTGCATCGCCAAACTTCACACCGGCAAAGCCGACGCGGGTATAGCTGTCAGCTGTACCTTCAGATTCTGCATTGTTCAGCGCCGCCTGATACTCCCACTGGCCGTAACCGGTCAGCTGATCGCTGACTTCGGTTTCGCCTTTAAAGCCAAAGCGGACGTAAGACTGATCGCCATCAGAACCATCGTTATCAGAGAAGTAGTGCAGACCATCGACTTTACCAAACAGGTCTAATTTGTTGCCGTCTTTATTGTAGATTTCAGCTGCGTTTGCTGATCCTGCTGCGACCAGCATCGCAGGGATCATCAGGGAGAGAACGCGACGTTTCATTTTATTACCCTCTGTAATGTGCCTTTATTATTTGCCACTGCGAACTGAATGATTAAAAATTCAGCCGGCAAGCCATTGTTGTTTTATAACGGGCAATAATCCATCACGAAAATGCTACTAAATTTCCAAAACTGTTTCATAGTTCGAAACAGTTATTTCTGAATGTAAGATTTGGGGAACTAATAACCAGCACATATCGATAAAAAATATGGCACAAAAAGCCAATCGAATTTCGCCTCGTTTGTTATCAACACGTTACATCGGAATGCTCTGAAGCACTGAATGATAAAACTTATGCGTCATCAGGTAATACAATAGATCCCGCTATCATCATTTATTTCATTATTACCTTCATTCACCCCGAATGAGATGTTTACCCTAATTTCCCGCCGGACATGTTTGTCCGGCATTTTTTTTGCCTGCGATCCGCCGTTGCGATTCGTTTTATGTAAACATGGTTTCCGGCGATTAATTAACTTTATTATTTTGCCGCACAGAAGGTTAATTTCCGCACTGCCTGCCGCTTATCTGGCGATATATCCGCCCACTTAATTTATCACCGTAACTAAGCACACTGCGATAATATCCGGACCGTGATTTTAGCGTTCGCGCATTGATTCTTTAACTTTATTCAGCGGTTTAAGCAGGTAATCCATCACCGATTTCTGACCCGTCTTAATTTCAACATTGGCCACCATACCGGGCACGATCGGGAATTTACGGCCGGCACGGTTCGTCAGTTCCGCTTTTTGGGTGCGAACATAGACCCGGTAGTAGTATTGATCCCGCTTAACCTCATCCTGCAGCGTATCCGGCGAGACGATTTCAACCTCACCCGGCAGATCGCCATAGATAGAGGAGTCGTAGGCGGTGATTTTGACGATTGCCGCCAGGCCGGGACGGATGTAAGCGATATCGCGCGGATTAATGCGGGTTTCAATCAGCAGCTGATCTTCCAGCGGCACAATCTCCATCAGCTTGCCGCCCGGCTCCAGTACCCCGCCCACCGTGGTCACCTGAATATCCTTAACGATGCCGCGCACCGGCGAATAGAGCGTGGCGCGCGTCAGCTGGTCCTCTTTCCCCGCCGCCACCTGCAGCTGCGCATCGAGTTCAGCATTGTTTTTCACCTGCTCTTCGTGGGCGCGCACCAGATAGTCATTGCGCGCCTCGTCAATTTTGCCGCGCAGGTCGCTGACCTGGCGACGCAAACGGATCACCTCGACCTGACCGGCCGCGCCTTTAGCGACCAGAGGCTCGGTCAGGCGCAGCTCATCCTGCACCAGCTTCAGCGACTGCTGCAGGTTGCTGATGGTTTCCGTCAGGTTGCGCCGCCGGGATTCATACAGCTGCCTTTCCCGCGTCACCAGCTGCGGCTCCTTCAGGGTTTCCGCGCTGAACTGCAGCGGCGTGCCTGACAGCTCCGCATCCAGCCGCTCCGAGGAGGCGCGCAGGGTGCGCACTTTCGCCTGCGCTTCACCGAAGTTGGACTGGAAGCGGGTTGGATCCAGCGTCGCCAGTATCTGCCCTTTCTCGACAATATCGCCTTCATGCACGTTGAGCTGTTTGACGATGCCGCCATCCAGGCTGTCAATAACCTGTGCGCGGCTGGAAGGGGTCACTTTGCCGGTGCCGACGGTTACCTCATCCAGAATGGCGAAGTGCGCCCAGATCAGGAATATCGCCAGCGCTGCCGTGCAAAGCCAGATAATGGCGGACGTACGGCGTTCATGTCGTGCCAGATCTTTATCAATCATCACCAGGCTCATGCAGCATCTCCTTTATTCGGCCCTGCCGCCGGTTGGGCGGCCGGAGTCGTGGCGCGGCGCAGGATCTCGTCACGCGGCCCATCGGCCACAATCCGGCCGTTATCCATCACCACAATGCGGTCGACCATCTTCAGCAGCGCCGGACGGTGCGTGACCAGTATCAGGGTGCGCCCGCTGATCCAGCCCTGAAGCTGACGGATCACATGCTCTTCCAGCTGCTCATCCATGGCGGCGGTCGGCTCATCCAGCAACACCACCTGCGGCTGACGCAGGATCATCCGGCTCAGCATCACCATCTGACGTTGCCCGCCGGACAGGCCGCGCCCGCCTTCATTAATAATACGATCCAGACTGGCCGCATCCTGCTGTACCAGCGATAGCGCGCCGCTGATGCGCAGCGCCTGTAACATCTCCTGTTCGCTGGCGTGCGGATTGCCCAGCATCAGGTTTTGCCGCAGCGTGCCAAAAAACAGTCGCGAATCGTGTGACAACCAGCCGAGCTGGCGGCGGAGATCGATCGGATCGATGCGTTCAATATCCACGCCATCAACAATCACCTTGCCCTGGCTCGCCATCGCCTGACCGGCGAGAATTTTGAGCAGGGTTGATTTTCCGGCACCGACTTTACCCAGAATGGCAATCTTCTCGCCCGGTTTGATCTGCAACTGCTGCACGTTGAGGACGTTCTTTTCATTCTCTTCGTCGTAGCTGTAATGCACGTTACGCAGATCGTACTGGCCAGTCAGCGTCGGACAGTGCGCCAGGGTCGCCGCGTCGGGCTGATCGAGCGGCTTCTTCAGCAGCTCATCCAGCCCTTTCATCGCCATTTTGGCATGCTGCCAGCGGGAAAAGACCATGGTGAGCTGCATCAGCGGCGCGATGGTGCGTGACGACAGCAGACTACAGGCGACCAGAGTGCCGGTGGTGATTTGCGAATCGAGAACCAGATAGACGCCGAACACCAGCATGCCGGCATAGGTGAGCTGCTGCACCGTGGCGGCCCAGCCGGTCAGCCGGGCGCCCCATAAGCGTTGCTGATTACTGATAGCGGCGCTGACCTCATGGGTCTGTTCCCACTGGCGCTGGAAATAGGGTTCCGCCTGCAGCGCTTTAATATCTTCAATACCTTCAATGGTTTCCACCAGCACCGCATTACGCAGCGCCCCTTCGCGCAGCCCCTCCTTCGCCAGCCGCGCCATCGGGATCTGCACCAGCATGCCAGGGATCACGATCAGCGGTATCGCCGCCAGCGGAATCAGCACCAGCCAGCCGCCGATAAATGACATGATGATCAGGAACAGGATAACAAACGGCAGATCGGCGGCCGCACCCACCGTGGTGGAGGTCAGCAGTTCACGTACCTGATCGATTTCACGCAGCTGCGAAATGAACGAACCGGTCGATTTGGGTCGTGCTTCATTGCGAATGCTCATCGCCCGGGCGAACAGCATGGCAGAGACTTTCAGGTCGATGCGCTTGCCCATTAAGTCGGAGACCTGGGTACGCATCAGGCGGATCAGATACTCAATCGCCGCCGCGATCAGCACCCCGACAAACAGCACCCACAGCGTGGCCTGCGACTGCGCCGGGATCACCCGATCGTAGACCTGCATTGAGAACAGAATGCCGGCCAGCGCCAGCACGTTGCTGATCACCGACGCCAGCGAAATCTCGGTGATGCGCCGGCCCATGCCGCGAAAGTTCTTCCAGAACCAGTGCGGTTCATACGGCTGGACGAATTCATCGATGCGCGCATCGCGGCCGCGCGCTGCGACGCCAATCACCCCGACCTCGCCCTGTGCGCGGGCCAGCAGTTCAGACAGCGCGCCTTCACGCACCACGTCGCCGCCTTCGCTTAGCCAGTAGCGTGCGCTGCCGTCCGGGTCGATTCCTTCCAGTACCGCCACGCTGCTGTTTTCCAGTACCAGCACTACCGGGGTGATCTCCTGACGCCAGCGCAGCTTATTTTGCGGCACCATGGTCAGATGCAGCCCGAGCAGCCCGGAGAGCCGTTCCAGCTGCTGCGCCACCGGCAGATGTTCAAACCAACGCATCTGCTGGCGCAGTGTTTTGCCGTCGGCAGGTTTACCGAACCGCGCAGCCACGCGCAGCATGGCGGCAATCCAGTTATCGGTATTCAGGTTTTGTGCGCTCATGGTTAATGCCTTTTAATGCGAAAGCTCGCTATTGCAGCGAAGGAAGGAGATCGCCGCTGCTGCGCTGACGATCGATACCCAGGATATCGAGCAGATTGTCGACCGCAGCGGCATAGCGCACGGTGGCATCCCAGCCATCGTAAAGCGCGGTGATGCGTGAACTGTCCGCCTGAAACACATCCTGTTCCACGCTCAGCAGATCGTTCAGGCTGCGCTTACTGAGCCGGTACTCATCGGCATAGACATTGCGGGTATGGTCGGCGCTTTCCAGCTGCACTTCACCGGCTGCCTGGCGTTGCTGCGCGCCAATCATGTCGGCATAGGCGGTGGAGGCATTCTGATTGATAGTGAGTTTGGCCTGCTGAACCGCCGCCTGCGCCGCTTCACGATCGCCCTCGGCGGACTGGGTTTTAGCATTGACCATGCCGCCCTGGTAGAGCGGCGCTTCAACCTGCAGCTGGACCTCATCGTCCCAGTAAGACTGGCGATCGTTTTCGTAGCGGGTCCGGCCAGCCTGAACTTTGATAGTTGGCCAGTGGCCGGACTGCGCCTGACGCACCCGCTCGCGCGCGGCTTCCTGCTTCGCCTGGGCGCTGCGCACCGCGGCGCTGTTGGCGTAAGCGATTTTATCGAGGGTGATCTGCTGATTGAGTAACGCCTGCGGCAGTTCAGGCAGGGCCGCCGGCACCACGCCGGTCAGCACCGTCAGCTGGGCTTTGGCTGAACGCAGCTGCGCCCGATACTGCTCCAGCGTGGCGTGCATCGCGGCAATACGGGTTTCCGCCTGTAACACGTCCGACTGCGAGTTGAGTCCGGCGTCGGCGCGCAGGCGGGCGATATCACGTACCCGCTCCAGTGAGGCGATATTGGTGTGGGCGGTTTCCGCCAGCGCCTGATAACGTTTGACTTCGAGATAGGCCTGCAGCGTATCTTCTGCCACGGTGGTCATTGAGTCGAACAGGCCAAACAGGTAGGCCTCTGACAAGGCGTGCTGCTCGTCGATAGCACCGCCGGTGCGGCCAAAATCGTACAGGAGCTGGCTGAGCATAATGCCGCCGGAGCCATTGTTATTCAGGCTGCCGGCGGAATCGGTCTGATGCGATCGGCCTGCCGCGCCCTGTAGGGAAATCTGCGGATACTAGGCACTTTTGGCGGCGTCGAGATCGCCTTCGCCAACGTGGATTTGAGCCGCCGCTTGCGAGATTTTCGGATTACGGGCGAAGGCGCGGAGAATGGCGTCACGCAGCGTTAAGGTGGCTATCTGTTCTTCGCTGGGGGCGGCACGCCAGTTAAATTCAGCTTTGGGCAAGGGGGCGGCAATGGCCGCAGGCAACACTACGCCATTCAGGGCGCATAACAAAAAGGTCAATCGCACTTTGTTCATTATGTTTACCAACAGGGGTTCTTATCAGCATGGTGTTTTCCCGGTGAACAAAGAGTGCAAAACGGTGCGCCGTTGCGGGCTTGCGCCTCATCAGACTGCGTCAATTAATTTATGGTTCGTAAGCCAGACGCTAAACGACCTTTAACATTATTAGATCATATCCCGCGCTTCTTCCTGCTAAATATCGATGAAATAATTAATTATTTTCTCAATCGCGCAAAATTTAATCGATGATGTTACGCCTGCCAATCCAGACGGGCTTAACAAACCCGTCCGGAAGGCAGTACGTTAACTAATGTGTTTCAGGTCAGACTAGCGGATGAACGGCGGGGTGTTGCCATAAGTGGTCGGCGAGCGTGTAAGGGGAATCGGTCACCAGATTGCTGTCGTGCGGCGCAGCAACAGCGGCAGACGCCTTCGCCGCCGGCAGCGTTTCGGCTGCCGCTGTCGGGCTGAGGTTATCCAGTAGCTGATCGACCGACAACAGATTCAGCGTGGCAGCAGCGTCAGTATGTGAGGCCACCGTCACGGTCTGGCTGGCACTGGCCAGATTGCCGGCACTGTCTTTGGCGCTCACCGTCATCTGATATTCACCATCATCCAGCGGCGCCAGCTGTCCGGCCAGGATGGTCAGCGCCCAGCCGCCGTCTGCTTTCACGCTGGCGCTGTAGTGCTGATCGCCGAGGGTTAACTGCACCAGGCTGCCTGGCTCAAGGTGGGTCGAACTGCCCTGAATCAGATGCCAGCTGTTAACATCCGCAGCGTCAATCACGTTGTCGTCGAACGGCGTATCCAGCGTCATGGTCGGACGCTGATGAGTAGCCACGGTGAACAGGCTGCTGTTGGTCTGGGTGTCGCTGTTGCCATACTCATCCCAGCGATGATAGGTGACGGCGACCGGTCCCTCCGGCAGCGCCTGCAGATCGCTGGCGCTCAGGGTCACCATCCCCTTCGCGTCCGGCTGGTAGGTTTTGCCATTGATCACCAGCTCGTTAGCGCCCTCAACATAGAGGCTGAGATCGTGCTGCGCTTCCTGATAGTTGAGGATCATATCGCCGCCGATATCCATTTCGACATAGATCGGGATAAAGCCGGTTTTGATGTTCAGCTCATGGCTGGCGTCGGTATAGTTGTTGGCACCGTCAATCGACCAGGCGCGGATCTCGCCGATATTAATAAAAGCCTGCACATCCGCCGCCGGGATCACCACCTGCCAGTGTCCATCCTCACTCAGCGTGGCGGCATAATCTTTCTCGTTGGCGCCGGTGATCACCAGCCGATGGCCTGGCATCACGGTCGACAGCGTGCCGCTCAGCCGTAAATCCTGCTGGGTTTCCGCCAGATTGATCACATCATCCGCCGTCACCTTATCAAAGCTAATCTGCGGCAGGCTGCTCAGGTGGGTGATCAGCGTCAGCGGGTGAGATTCAGTGGTGGTGTTGCCATTCGGATCAACCGCACTAACCATCAGACTGTAGACGCCATCCTGCTGCGCTTTGAGATCGCTCTCGTGAAAGGTGCCGGTCCATTTGCCGTCGCCGCCAACAATCGCCGTGGTGGTGATGCTGCCCAGCGTCAGAGTTACCCGTGAGCCAGCAGGCAGATGGGTGCCGCTGCCGCTGATGTCGACGCCATACACGCTCTCCTCAATGTTAACCGCGTTATCGCCGCTGATGGTGTCCACCGTCAGAGTCGGCTTAAGGCTGCGGTCGGCATAGAGACCAAAATCGACCGTGGTGTCGGTGCTGTTACCGGCTTTATCGGTGATGGTCAGCGTCAGGGTGTGATTGCCGTCCGGCAGCCCGTTCAGCACCTCGGCGGGCATCGAGGCGTTCCAGTAGCCCCACTGATTGACGGTGCTCTGCCAGCTCTGATCGTTGAAGGTCAGGGTGACGGTTGATCCCGCCTCCCCCACCGCCTGACCGCGCAGATGGACCGGGTTTTGCACTTCCCAGTTGGCGATCACCCCATCGCTGGCGATCGGTTCATACGGCCGCAGCGCGGCGGGCGGCTGAGTATCTGCGGCCGCGGTAACCGCCAGCGTCGTCAGCCCAATCGCCGGACTGAGCGCGCTGTCGTTGAGGAGATCGGCAGACGGCGTTGCGATGGTGGACGTCACTGCCGGGGCCAGGCTGCGCGCGGTGTTATCGGGAACGGCAAATTCACTCACCGCCGCCTGAAAAATGGATTCGAGCCGGACGGCACGAAACGTATCACGCTGGGACATAGGTAACCTCAATTCAGAACAGAAACGCAGGCGCAAACCATCAGATAAACTGATCGTTAAGGTTGGCGCAGTTATGTCAGGCAAGCGTAAGCTGCCCGTTTCCGCTGGTCGGAACCGGTTACCCGCAGGTAACAAGGATTAATGAATAGGCTGCTAAAAAAGCCGCTAAAGAATTTTAGATGTCAGATTTTCTGCATTAACCGGCGTGGCGCCGTTTGCTGCCCCTACCCTAATCTTTCACCCTGCTGATGAATAGTGGCGAAAATCTGGAAAATGGAATTATCACGGCCGGAAAATAAAAAATCAGCGGGCGCTCACACACCCGCTGATTCCATCAGGTTTACTGATATTTTAGCCGCACTACACGATATGCACCTGCAGGTTATGTTGCACCAGCACATCGCCCAGCGTGTTATCGCTGGTCAGCGCCGAATTGTGATAAACCTCGAAGGTTTGCCCCTGCACGGTACGCTCGCCGGTTACCGCCCAGATGCCGCCATTGCTGTTCGCCAGCGTCACCTGGCTGCCATCGGCACCCTTGATGATCAAATCATCACTTTGCTGGTCGGTAATGCTCAGTGCTTCATTCAGATCGAGTTTCACCGAGTTAGTCCCGGTTTTGCCGAGGTCGAGTACTTCAATGTGCTCGACTTTCAGACCCAGCGAGGTGAGATCCAGATTCAGATGCTCCCCGTTCAGCACCAGCGTATCGGTGCCTGCGCCGCCATCGATGTGCGTAAAGTTGAGATCACTGACCGTCACGGTATCAGCCCCACTGCTGCCGGTAACCGCTGCACCTTCCACCGTGCTGCCATCAGCCAGCGTGATCACCACGCCACCAATGGTGTAGCTGGCCTCCCCGGCTGGCGCAGCGGCGGCAACGGTTTCCGGTGCGGAAGCGCTTTCACTGCTGCTGGCCGGCGCGGTGATATCCGCGTCGGTGGTCAGGGTCGAGACCACCGCAGCATGGGTGACGTTTTCCTCACTGCTGTTGGTGTTGTGCTGCGTTTCACCGCCGGCACTGGCCACCGTGGCGCTGTCATCGGCCACCGGGAACAGTGCCACCGATTCGGTGGCGGCAGTCGTAATCGGCAACAATGACCCTAACAGCAGAGTATTGGTGGTCGAATAGCTGTTGCCTGCCACATCAGTGATGGTGATTTTTGCCAGCGTACCCAGCGACAGCAGCAGGCCGCCAACCGACAACAACGACGGCGCGAAGTTAGCGGAGTAACGCCCCAGCGCATCGGTGGTGGTATTGATCGTCGGTCCGTTGCTGCCGTTGGCGAGCAGCAGCGTGACGCTGACTTTCGATCCCTGCGCCGCATTCAGCGAGCCGCCCTGCACCGTCAGTCCGGTCAGCAACGACGTCACGATGCTGAGCACCGGATCGGCGCCCACCAGCGGTGAATTGTGTGACAGTGCGGTAAAGGAGCTGCTGCTGGTGACGGTATTGCCGCCAATATCAGCCACCGTTACGGTCAGCGGATGACTGCCATCAGAGATCCCTTTCAGGGTGGCTGACGGTACGCTGATGCTCCATGCCCCATTCGCGCCAATGGTGGTGGTGAGGATATTGCCCGCGAGGTTAACCGTTACCGTGCCGCCAGCGGCATTGGTGCTGGTGCCGCTGATGGTTTCGGCGGTATTGGCTTCGGCAATATTCAGGTAACCGTCACCGCCAAAATAGCTGCCCAGACTGACCGTCGGCGTGGTGTGACTGACTACGCCGAGTGCGGCCGAGCCGCTGCCGCTGCTGCCCGCGCCATTGGTGACGCTGGCGGTGACGGTGTACTGACCATCGGCAATTGCCGCCAGGCTGGCCGCCGGAATCGACAGGCTCCAGTTACCGTTGCTGTTCACCGTGGTGCTGTAGGTCTGTCCGCCCAGCGCCACGCGCACCACCGATCCTTCCGCATTGGTGGTACTGCCGCTAATGGTTTGCGCCGTTTTGACATCCACTGCGCTCAGCGCATTGTCACCAAACAGTGAGGTGATGGCGACCGTCGGCGCAGTATGCGCAATCACGCTCAGCGCACCGCTGCTGTTCGCCACGTTGCCATAGGCGTCGGTGCCGGTCACGGTCACAGTTTTGCTGCCGTCGGTGATTGCCGCCAGATCCGCTTTTGGTACGCTGATACTCCAGCTACCGCCGCTCACCACTTTAGTGGTGTAGGTCAGCCCGTTCAGCGTGGCGCTGACGGTTGAACCGGCCGCCAGGCTTGAGCTGCCGCTGATGGTCTGATTGGAGGCCAGATCCGCTGCGCTCAGCACGCCATCGCCAAACACCGTATTCACCGACAGCGTCGGCTGAATCAGCCCCAGCGAGACACCGGCACTGGTGCTGCTGGTGTTGCCCACCGGATCGGTGACCGAGGCGCTGACCGTGAAGTTGCCGCTCAGCAGCGTAGAGAGCACCGCTGGCGTTACCGTGGTCGAGAAGCTTCCGTCGGCGTTAACCAGCGCGGTGGCGGTGGTATTGCCAATCGCCAGCCGGACGCTGCTGCCCGCCGCCACGCCTGATACCGTACCGCTGATGGTCTGCGTCACCAGCGATTCTGCCAGGTTCAGCACGCCGTCACCAAACAACGGGTTAAGCGTCACTTTCGGCAGGTTGTGAATGCCGACCAGCGCGCCCGCCGAGGTGCTGCTGGTGTTGCCCGCGCTGTCTGTAACGCTGACACCGACGGTGAGATTGCCATCGGTAATGCCCTGCAACAGCGTTGGCGTCAGCGAAACGTTGAAGTTGCCACTGGCATCGGTGGTGGTGATGAACTGCTGCGATCCGACAGAGACCACCACACGCGAGCCCGGTTCTGCCCCGCCAACCACGCCGCCGATCACCTGGGTGACCAGCGCATCCGCCACGTTAAGCAGGCCGTCGCCAAACAGCGGATTAACGGTGATGGTGGGCAGCAGCGTATCGACCCGGATCCCGGCACTGGTGCTGGCGGTATTGCCCGCCGGATCGGTGACCGAGGCACCGACCGTCAGGTTGCCCTGCGCCAGCGTGCCCAGAATATCCGGCGTGACCGTCGCCGTGAAGGCACCGCCTGCGCCGACCGTGGTGGTGAGCTGGCTACTGCCAATGTTCAGCGTCACCACCGAGCCCTGCGCCACATTGTTGACCACACCGCTGATCACCTGGCCGGTGGCGATGTCCGCCAGGTTCAGCACGCCATCACCAAACAGTGAGGTCAGGCTGATCGACGGCGTCTGGGTGAAGATGCCAATGGTCGCGCTGTTAGAAGCGACGTTACCGGCCCGATCGGTGACGCTCACGCCCAGCGTCAGGTTGCCATCCAGCAGTGAACTAAGATCGCCGCCCGGCAGGTTAACGCTCCATGTGCCGCCCGCCTGCACCGTGGTGGTGTAGGTATGGCTGCCAAAGGTGACGGTGACCTGTGAACCGGCGGCGGCGTTCTGAATCACCCCGCCGACCACCTGACCGGTTGCCGCTTCAGCAATGTTAAGAAGATTATCGCCACCAAACAGCCCGGTCAGGGTACCAACGACCGGCACGGCATTGACAATCGCCGTCACGGTTTCCGGGACGCTACGGACGTTACCGGCCGCATCGGTCAGGGTGACGTTCAGCGCCAGATCGCCATCACTCAGCAGCCCCAGTACGGAAGGCGGTACCACAATCGCCCACTTACCATCCTGGCCCACGGCGGCTGACAGCGTGGTTCCGCCCAGCACTACCGAGACCGTCGCGCCAACCCCTGCCGAGGTGGCCACGCCGCTGATGGTTTGTGCCACCGTGGTATCGATGGCGCTCAGCGTTCCGTCGCCGAAGACCGAATCGACCACCAGGGTTAGCGCGCTGTTGACCAGTTTATTCACGGTCAGAGTGGCGTCAGTCTGGTTACCGCTGACGTCATTAACCCGCACGCCAAACACCAGCGCGCCATCATTCAGGCTCGACAGCACCTGTGGATCGACATCGAGACTCCAGCGGCCGTCAGCACCGACCACCGCCGTGGCAATCGGTGCGCCGTCACCGAGATAGAGACTGACGGTTTGCCCTTCAGCGCCCTGGGCACTGCCGGTCAATACCTGGCTGAGCAGCAGATCCGCCGCGTTGATCAGGTTGTCACCGAGGAAGGCGTCAATCAGGATCAGCGGTGCCGTGTTGTCCACCGTCACCGTTTCATTGACGGTGGTAACGTTGCCCGCCGCGTCGGACAGTTGCGCCGTAATCACCGGTGCAGCACCATCCTGCAGCGCCTGCATGTCGCTGGCCGGTACGGTAGTGGACCAGTTGCCGTTGCTCTGTACGATGGCGTTATAGCTTTTGTTATTGAAGGTGACGACCACCGTGCGCCCGACTTCGGCGCTATCGGCGGTGCCGCTGATCACCTGACTGGTGGCGCCTTCACTGCCGTTGACCCGATTGTCGCCAGCAAAGGTGTTGAGCGTCAGGGTCGGTGGCGTCAGATCGATCTGCACGCTGCCGCTGGTGGATACCGAGGTCGTGCCATTGTTAGCGATGACCGTAATGGCGACGCTGCCGTCAGCATTGCCGAAATCGCTGACCGGCAGGGCGACGGTCGACCAGTTACCGTTGGCGTTCAGGGTGGTGGAATAATTGATGTCATTAATCACCACCGTGACCGAGCCGCCCGCGCCAAGGTTAGCCGAGGTGCCGCTCACCACTACCCCGCCCGCCTGATCGGCGGTACTGATGATGTTATCGCCTGAAATAGTACCCAGCGTCACCAGCGGTCCTGGAGGTGGCGTGAGATTGACGTTTAAGGTCAGATCCTGGCTGGTAGTGTTGCCCGCCAGGTCGCTGACGCTTAACGCCAGGGTCGTCGTCGGCTGGCTGAAGGTGGCCATCTGTTCTGGCGTCAGGGTCAGGCTCCAGCTGCCGTTCGCGCCGACCACCGCCGTTCCGAGCGCCGTCGCGCCCAGCGAGACGCTGAGCACGGTGCCCGGTTCGGCACCGGCAGCCGTGCCGCTCAGCAGCTGCGGCTGGATGCTCTCGCTATAGCTGAGCGCGCCATCGCCGGCAAAGGTGCCGACAGTCAGCACCGGCGGCGTGGTATCAACCACCAGCGAACTGCTGATGGTGCTGCTGTTACCGGCCGCATCGGTTGCCGTCACGGTGACCGGATAGCTACCGTCAGTGAACACCGAGAGATCCGCGTTGCTCAGCGGCAGCGTCCAGTTGCCACTGGCATCGGCCAGCGTGTTGTACACCGCATCACCCATGGTGATCCGCACCGTCTGATTAGCACCGGTTTCGCCGGTGGTGCCGCTCAGGGTAAAGCCCGCTGCAACATCGGCGGCATTGATGTAGCCATCGAGGAACTGAGCATCAACGGTCGGCTGCGGTGCAGTGAGATCGGCGGTAAAGGCCAGCTCCGTGGTGCCGGTGTTACCCGCCGCGTCGACCACGTTAACCGTCAGAGTATGCGCGCCATCACCCAGTGAACTCAGCGCGTTGGCCGGAATGTTAACCACCCAGTTACCTGCACCATCCACCGCGCCGTTGTAGCGCGAACCGTTCAGATCGACGGTGATGCTCACGGCCTGATTATCACCAATGCTACCGGTGGAGCCGGTCAGCGTAACGCCCGCCGCCGCTTCACTGATATTCAGCACACTGTCAGCGCCAAATGCACCGTCGTTAAAGGTTGGGGTCGGGGCCGTGACCTCGGTCACCACGTTGAGCGCCGTGCTGTCGGTGTTACCGGCCAGATCGCTGGCGGTGACCGTGATGGTGTGGCTACCGCTGGTAAAAGTTGCCAGTTGCGCAGGCGTCAGCGTCAGCGACCAACTGCCATCGGTCTGTACTGTCGCGGTCAGCGGTTGATCGCCATTAAAACCTGAGATCAGCACGCTGACCGTCTGTCCGGCCGCGCTAAGCCCGGTCGAGCCGCTCAGCACCTGCTCGCTTGCCGCATCAGCCGCACTGAGCGCACCGTCGCCAAACGGCAGATTAAGGGTAACGTCCGGCAGGTTATTCACCGCGACCAGCACGTTGCCGCCCACGCTGGCGCTGTTGCCGTTAACATCGGTGACCGTCACCGTGACCGGCCAGTTACCATCCGGCAGCGACTGCAATACCGCCGGTGGCAGATCCAGCGTCCAGCGGCTATCGCCGTCGCTCAGGGTGGCGGAATAGACGGTGCCATTAACGGTAACCTGCACCGACGCCGGATTGGTGACGTTGATGGTGCCGCTCAGTGCACCGCCTGCCGCCGCCTCGTCAGCGTTGATACGGCCATCAGTGAATGGCGTATCCAGCGTAGGCGCAACAAGCGGCGTCGTGGCGGTGATAAAGCTCTGGGTCGCTTCCGTGCTGTTACCCGCCCGATCGGTGGTGGTCACGGTAAGAGTGTGCTGCCCGTTGCCGAGAATAGCGATGTATTCCGGCGTCAGGCTGGCGGTCCAGTTGCCATTTGCATCGACCGTGACCGACAACGGAATGTTGTCGTTTCCGATCGTCACGCTGACAGACTGGCCGTCGCCCACCGCGGTGGTACCGCTGATAACCTGCACCGTTGCCGCTTCGCTGCTGTTGATCACATTGTCACCAAACAGCGTGGTGGCGAAGGTCGGCGTTACCGGCGGCGTCAGCAGAATTTCAATCCCGGCTGTAGCCTGCGCTGGGTTACCGGCGGCATCAACGGTGGAGACCACCACCTCGGTCAGGCCGTCTGGCTCACTGCTCAGCGCGCCAGGTGCCAGATAGAGCGACCAGTTCCCGTCCTGGCCCACGGTGGTGCTGAAGGTCTGCTCACCGACCTGGATCGTGACGATGGTGCCTGGGGTCACACTGCTGCTGCCGTTCAGCGACAGCTCGCCGGCCGCATCGGCGGCGCTCACCAGCCCGTCGCTAAACGGCGCCGCCAGGCTGATGGTCGGCAGGGTATTAAAGGCGACATCCAGCGAGGTAGTGGTATCGGTGGTGACGTTGCCTGCTGGGTCGGTTACCGTCACGCTGATGGTTTGTGAGCCATCGGCTAACTGCTGGAGATCGGCGGCCGGAATGGTGACCGACCAGTTCCCGCCCGTTCCGGCGGTGGTGGTGTAGGTCACGTTGTTTAAGGTGACCGCCACCGGCAGACCTTCTGCGGTGTTACCGGTGATGGTCAGATCCTGCAACGACTCCGCCAGGTTCAGGCTGCTGCCGGCACTGAGCGCAATGTTCGTCACCACCGGCAAGGTGGTATTGACCGTGACATCATGGGTTGCCGTGGCCGGGTTGCCGGCCACATCGCTGGCGCGCACGCTGAAGGTCTGGGTGGAATCTGCCGGCAGGCCGTTGAAGGCCGTCGCGGGCACGGTCACCGTCCAGTTGCCGTTCGCGTCGAGCGTGGTGCTGTAATCGACATCGTTGAAAGTGACTGTGACCGCGGTGCCACCAGCCAGCTGGGTGCTGGTGCCGCTGACCACCACGTCGCCGGTCGCTTCAGTGGCGTTGATCACATCATCACCGGCCACCACGTTGACGCTGAGCGTCGGCTGGGCCTGATCGCTGGCGACCACCACCAGACTGCTGCTGCTGCTGGCCGGGTTACCGGCGACATCAGCGGACACCACCACCAGCGCCTGCTCACCATCCGGCAGAGTAGCGATATCGGCCGCCGGTACGGTCACCGTCCAGCCGCCACCGGCCGCGACCGTGCCACTGTAGTCGATATTATTCAGCGTGACCGTCACCACCTGTCCCTCGGCAAGGTTGGTGCTGGTGCCGCTGACGGTCAGATCCTGCCCTGCTTCAGCCTGATTGAGGTAGTTATCACCGCTGACAGGCCCGATGGTCAGGGTCGGCAGCGTCGCGCTGTCGGCATCACGGGTCAGCGTCTGGCTGATGCTGGTCTGGTTGCCTGCGGCATCGGTCAGCGAGACCCCGACCGGATAGCTGCCATCCGTCAGCCCCTGCAGCACGCTGGCGGGCAGCGTCACCTGCCAGCTGCCGTCTGACAGCACCTGGGTCTGGTAATCCACATTCTGGAAGCTGACGGTGACAATCTGTCCGGCATCAGCAACCGAGGCGGTACCGCTGACCGCCACATCCTGCAACAGCTCCAGTGAGTTGATGGTGTTGTCGCCGCCAATCGCATTCACGTTCAGCGCTGGCGGGGTGAAATCGACCGTGACGCTGCTGGCGAGTGAGCCACTGTTGCCTGCGGCATCACTGACGTTGACCTCCAGGGTATTAATACCGTCGCTCAGGGTCTGCAACTGGGCTGGCGTCAGGGTCACCGTCCAGTTGCCCTGGGCATCAACCACCGCTGAATAGCTCTCGCCGCCCAGCGTCACGCTCACCGTCTGGCCTGCGCCCAGTAATCCGGTGGTACCGCTCAGCGTCTGGCTGGAGTCAGCTTCATTGCGGCTCAGATAGCCATCGCCGAATGGCGTGTCAATGCTGACCGACAACGAGGCGGTCGCCAGATTGATCTCCCGCGTTTCGGTGACCGGGTTGCCCGCGGTATCACGCACGGTGACGGTGACGGTATAGAGACCGGCCGGAATATCCGTCAGTGCGCCCGCCGGCAGCGTCAGGCTCCAGTTGCCCTCTCCGTTGACGGTGGTGGTCCAGACCTGGTTATTCAGCGTCAGGGTAACCAGCTGCCCTTCACCGGCGTCGCTGCTGCCGCTCAGGATAACCGGTGCCGTACTTTCGGCGATGTTGATGATGTCATCACCCGCCACCGCATCAAGGGTTAACACCGGTGGCGTGCGATCCACCACGACACTGCCGTCGGTGCTGGCAGTGTTGCCTGCCGCATCCTGTACCGTCACGGTGTAGCCGACGGTCTGTTCCGGCAGATCCGCCAGGGCGACCGCCGGGACAGAAACCGTCCAGTTGCCATTGTCGTCGGCCGTCGTGGTATAGGTGTTGCCGTTCAGCACTACGCTGACACTCTGGCCGTCTCCGCTGGCACCGGTGGTCCCGCTGAGGGTTTGCGCACTGGTGATGTCGCTGCTGTTGAGCGTGCCGTCACCAAACGGACTGGTGATGGTCGGATCGGGCAGATTGGTGGCCAGTACGTTGAGCGTCGCCGCGCTGCTGAGCGTCGCGCCTCCGCTGTCGGTAGCGGTCACCGTCAGGGTGTAAGCACCATCCGCCAGACCGGCCAGCGCGTTGGCCGGTACGATCAGACTCCAGTTGCCGTTGGCCGCGACCTGCGCGGTGTAGCTGACATCGTTAAGCAATACCGTCACCGTGCCACCCTGCGGCACATTGACCGAGCTGCCGGTTACGATCAGCGGCTCAGCCAGTTCCTGGGCATTCAGGTAGTTATCGCCACTCAGTGCATTGAGCGCCAGGCCGGAGGCGTTGCTGTTAACGTCGAAGGCCAGGGTGTTGGTGGCGGTGTTGCCCGCCACGTCGCTGACGGCCACCGTGAAGCTGGCACTGCCGTCATTAAGCGCACTCAGCGCGCCCGCCGGTACGGTCAGGCTCCAGGCGCCGCTGGCCTGCACCGCGGCACTGTAGACGTTGCCGTCCAGCGTCACGGTCACCAGTTGCCCTGGCTCGACGTTGCTGACGGTGCCGGAGAGACGCTGATCGGTCAGCCGCTCTGCACCATCCACCACGTTGTTGCCGGCAAAGGTATCCAGCGTCAGGGTTGGCAGGCTGGCAGGATCGACTTTCAGCGCCAGACTGGTGTTACTACTGGTGCTGTTGCCGGCGGCATCGCTGGCGGTAACGGTCAGCGGATAGTTGCCGTTGCCCAGCCCGCTGTAGATAGTGGCGGGCAGATCGAGACTCCAGTTGCCGTTCGCGTCTGCCGTGGTGCTGGCGCTGCTGCCGTTGAAGCTGGCGACGATCAGGGCATTGGCTTCGCTGCTGCCGGTCAGCGCCAGCGGCTGCTGGCTCTCTGCGGCATTAATGATGCCACCTGACGGCGTATTCAGGCTCAGCGGCGGAGGCAGCGTATCAACCGCAACCGTCCCGCCCGCCTGGCTGCTGTTACCGGCCACATCGCTGACCACCACGGTATACGGTGTTTCACCCTGCGGTAACGCTGACAGCACTTCAGCCGGAATCGTCACCTGCCAGTTGCCGGCCTGATCGACCGTGCCGCTGTAGCTGACGCCATCCAGCGTCACGCTGACCGCCTGGCCATCGCCGCTGACGCCGGTCGTGCCGGTGATGGTGCCGCTGGTCGCCGCTTCCGCGCCATTAAGCACCCCGTCCCCGAACGCGTCGCCTGGGGTGGCAACCGGCAGCGCGGTGGCGATCACCGTCACCACCGTGTCGGTAGTCGCCAGTGGCGTACCGTCGGCATTCGTGACGGTGGTGGTCACGGTCAGCGGGCCGTCGGCGACATTAGTCAATGTGCCAGCCGGTAAGGACAGGTTCCAGCTACCGTCGGCCGCCACGGTGGTGGTGACGGTGGTGCCATTCGCGGTCACCTCTACGATGCTGCCTTGTGGCAGACCGCTGGTGCTGCCGCTGACCAGCACATCGCCAGTCAGTTCACTGGCGTTGAGGTAGTTATCGCCGGTGATCGGGGCCAGTGCAACGGAAGGCTGGGTATTATCCACGTTGAAGTTAAGCGGGCTGCTGCTGGTGTTGCCGACCGCATTGATCACGCTGACGTTCAGGGTCTGGCTGCCTTCCGCCAGACCGGCCAGCGCCCCAGCCGGCAGCACGATGCTCCAGCTGCCGCTGGCTTCGACCACGCCGCTGTAGTTGCTTCCATTGAGAGAGACGGTGACCTGCTGTCCTGCTTCCACGTTGGTGGAGGTGCCGCGCAGGGTAATCGGCTGCAGCTGTTCGGCAGCGCTGACAACGCCATCGCCGGAAAAGGCATCACTGTCTACGGTCAGCGTTGGCTGGAGTTCAGGTGCGTTCACCACATTCAGATCGATGGTCTGACTGGTCTGGTTGCCATTGGCGTCGGTGGCGGTGACGGTTACCGGGTTGCTGCCAGACGGCAGCCCGGTGAGATTGTCCGGCGCGATTTGCAACGACCACTGACCGTTGGCGCCAACGGTGGTGCTGTAGAGCGTATCGTTAAATTCAACTGTAACCCGATCGCCATTCTGACCGGTGCCGCTGATTACCAATGGCTGCGTCAGATCATTGACGCTCAGGGCGTTATCGCCGCTGATCGGATCGACCACCAGCAACGGTGCAGCGGTCGCAACGTTCAGCGTGCTGCTCTGGCTGCTGCTGTTGCCCGCCGTGTCGCTGACGGTCACCACTACCGGATAGCTGCTGCCGTTAGTCAGGCCCGCCAGGGCGGCTGGCGGCACGTCCAGTGACCAGTTACCGTCGGCATTGACCGTGCCGGTATAGGTCACGCCGTTCAGCGTCAGGCTGACCCGATCGCCTTCACTGCCGGTTCCGCTGAAGCTGATGCCCGCCGCCTGTTCTGCGCCGTTCAGCACCCCATCACCGGCCGGTGAATTGAGGCTGAAGTCCGGTGCGGCAGTATCGACGGTCAGCGGCAAGGCGCTGGTATTGCTGTTGCCACCGGCGCTGGTCACCGTGACGTTGAGATCGTAGCGGCCATCGGTCAGCGCCTGCAGATCGGCGCGGGGTACGGTGGCGGTCCAGCGGCCATCGTCAGCAACTATGGCATCGTAGGTGACGCCGTTCAGCAGCAGGCTCACGCTGCTGCCCGGGGCGACGGTGCCGCTGATCGGCAGATCGGCGTCAGCTTCTGCGCCGTTAATAATGCCATCGGTGGCAATCGGATTAACCACCAGCGTTGGTGTGCCGGTATCGACCGTCAGCGGCACCGTGGTGCTGGCGCTGTTGCCGGCCAGATCGGTGGTAGTGACGGTGATCGGATTGCTGCCCTGCGCCAGCGCTTGCAGCGCCGACGGCGGCAGAACCACGCTCCAGTCGCCATTCGCCGCCACCGTTGCCGGATAGCTGCTGCCGCCCACGCTGACGCTAACCGCCTGGCCCGGCGTCGTGGTGCCGGTCAGGGTTTGCGCCGCGCTGGCTTCTTCACTGTTGAGTATGCTGTCAGTAAACGGCGTATTGATGACCGGTGCGGTCAGCGGCGTGGTGGCGACCAGCAGCGTCTGGCTGCTGGAAACCTCGCCTGAGGTCACGGTTACCGTGGTGGTGCCCTGCGCCAGATTAGCCAGATCGCCGGCTGGCACGGTGATCGTCCAGGCCCCGGTTTCGTCGGTGGTACCGCTGTAAACGGTGCCGCCCGGCACCAGCGTAACGCTGACCACGCTACCGACGGCCAGGTTGGTTGAACTGCCGCTGAGGGTCAGATCGCTCTGCGCTTCGATCGCGTTGAGCTGATTATCCTCGGCGATTGGCGCAATCGACAGCAGCGGTGCGTTAGTGGTGATGACGGTGAACTGTCCGCTGGCAGGCTGCGCCGTGTTACCGGCGACATCGAGGATCGCCACGGTAAAGGTTTTCTCCCCGGCCGCGCCCAGCGATCCGGCCGGTAGCGTGACGCTCCAGACGCCATTTGCCTGGACCACACCATCGTAAGACTGACCGTTAATCGCCAGCACTACCGGCTGCCCGGCCGGTACGCCGGTGACGGTGCCGGTAACCTGAATATCACTCAGCTGTTCGGCACTATCGACCTGATTATCCGCCGTGACCGGATCAATGGTCAGCGCCGGTGGGGTCGCCGCCAGCACGGTAACATCCGACAGCACGCTGCTGCTGTTGCCGTACGTATCGCTGATCGACACGTTAACCGGATAGATAGCGTCTGCCAGCTGGCTGATTACCGCAGCCGGCACCGTGACGCTCCAGTTGCCGCTGGTATCGACCGTCGCGGTATAAACCGTGCCGTTAAAGTCGACCGACACCGCATCGCCTGCGCTGCCGCCACGGCCATCGATGGTCAGATCCTGACTGTGCTCAGCGATGTTGATATAGCCGTCGCTGGCTGGGGTTGAGACTTCGAGCAGCGGTGGCGTGGTGGCAAAGGTCACTAAATCCGTCGTCTGGCTGACGTTGCCATCACTGTCGGTGGCCACCACCGTCACTGCCTGGGCACCGTTCGGCACCAGAGCCAGATCGGCAGCAGGAACAGTGATACTCCAGCTCCCCTCCTGCGCCACCACGGCGCTGTAGGTCTGGCCGTTGAGCGAGACGCGAATAATATCGCCTTCATCACCGCTGCCGCTGACGCTCAGCGGCTGCTGCGCATCGGCAACGTTAATCACGCCATCATCGGTGAGTGGGTTGACGGTTAAAGCTGGCACCGCGGTAGCTACCCGCAGTTCGGTCGAGAGGTCACTGCTGTTACCGGCCGGATCGGTGACGGTAACGCTCACCGGATAGGTCTGGTTAGTGAGTGCGCCGAGATCGGACACCGGCACCGACGCGGTCCAGTTACCGTTGCCATCCACCGTGGCGGTGTAGGTTTTGTCGTTCAATACCACCGACACCGTATCGCCCGCCGTGCCGGTACCGCTGAACAGCAGCGGCTGCGTCAGATCACCGTTGCTGAGCACACCGTCACCGCCCGGTGCCGCCACCGTTGCCTCAGGCAACTGGGTACTGACTGCCAGCGGCTGGGTTTGCGTAATGATATTGCCGCTGGCATCGGTCAGGCTGACGTCGAGACGGTAGCTGCTGCCATCCGCCAGCGCCTGCAGCGCGTCAGACGGCACGGTCACCGTCCAGTTGCCGGAGCCATCCACGGTGGTGGTGTAAGTCTGGTCATTCAGCGTGACCGAAACCAATTCCCCCGGCGCAGCGCCGGATCCGCTGACCGGCAGCCCGGCCGCCACTTCACTGCTGTTGAGAATGCCATCGCCACCGGCCACCGGTGCCACAATCAGGTTCGGCAACCGGGTATCGACGCTGAAGTCCAGCGTGTCTCCAACGCGGTTGCCTGCTTCATCAATCACCGTGATATTGAGGCTGTTGCTCCCCTGTGGTAGCAGGGCGAGATCGCTGGCAGGCAAGGCCAGGCTCCAGCTGCCGTCAGGATTGACCGTGGCACTGTAGGTTTTACCGTTCAGTTCCAGTTCGACCTGTTGACCCGCCGCCGCTTTGCCGGTGCTGCCGCCGATCGCCAGATCGCTGCTGGTGTCGGCGCGGTTGAGAATGCCATCCGTGAGCGCGCTGTCGTTAAGCGTGATCTGTGGCTGATTGCTGACCACCACGTTGAGCTGCGCCGAATCGGTCAGCGGGGTGTTATTGGCATCGATGGCGGTCACCGACACTGCCTTGACGCCGTCAGTAATATCGGTCAGATCGCTGGCCGGAACGGTGACGCTCCAGAATCCGTTGCTGCCGACCACGCCGCTGTAGGTGCTGCCGTTAAAGGCCACCAGCACCGACTGTCCTGCGGCGACGCCAACTGCTGAACCGGAGATCACCAGATCGTTGCCAGCCTCCTGCTGGTTGAGGAAGCCATCGCCGCTCAACGGTTCGCTGATGGTCAGAACGCCCGGCTCACCTGGCGCGGGTGTAATGTTGATCTCGCGGCTGTCAGTGGCAGCGGTCCCTGCCGCGTTGCTGACGCTCACCGTAAGTGTGGTGCTGCCCGCGGCCAGCGCGCTGAGCGCCGCAGACGGAATCAGAGCGCTCCAGTTCCCCTCAGGCCCGACCTGTGTAGTGTACGTTGCGCCAGCCAGCGTGATGGTGACCGTCTGGCCCGCTTCGACATTACTGGTGCTGCCGGTCAGGGTCTGATCGACCGCTTTTTCGCTGTTATCCAGCAGATCGTCTGCGGCAAAAACGTTGACCGTAATCGCTGGTACGCCAGGTTCAGGCGAAGCTTCTACCGCGATACCGCGGCTTTCACTGGCCCCGGTACCTGCCACGCTGGAGACCGTAGCGCTGATGGTGGCGCTGCCGGCAGGCAGTGCGGCCAGTGCGCTGGCTGGCAGGGTCAGGCTCCAGTTACCGTCCGTATCTACCGCGGCGCTGAAGGTCTGATCGCCAACGGTGACGGTGACAATCTGACCGGCTTCAACGTTAGTGGTGCTGCCGCTCAGCAACTGGTCGCTGGCTTTTTCGTCATTGCTCAGCACATCATCGACCGCGAACGGATTGATGGTCAGAACCGGTGCATTCGGCACGGTGACCGGGGCTTCAACCGTGATCGGCAGGCTGTCACTGGCGGTGATGCCTGCTGCGTTGCTGACCGTGACCGACAAGGTGGTGGAACCGCTCGCCAGCGCGCCAAGCGCATCGGCCGGAATGCTGATATTCCAGCTGCCATCGTCACCGACGGTGCCGCTGTAGGACTCTCCGCCCAGCGTCACGGTAACGATCTGGCCCGCTTCGACATTGGTGGTGGTACCGGACACCGCCTGCGCGTCCAGCTTCTCTTCGTTGCTTAACAGGTTATCGTCGGTAAACGCCGCCACGCTCAGGGTCGGCGTACCCGGCGCGGTCACCGGGGCTTCTACCGCGATATCACGGGTTTCGCTCACCGTGGTGCCGGCCAGATCGCTGACCGATACGCTCAACGTAACGCTGCCAGCGGCTAAGGCTGCCAGCGTTGAGGCCGGAATGGTGACGCTCCAGCTGCCGTCTGCGGCCACGGTGGTGCTGAACGTCTCACCGCCGAGCGTTACCGTGATCGGCTGACCGGTTTCAATGTTGCTGGTGGTGCCGCTCAGCAGCTGATCGCCAGTTTTCTCACTGTTGCTGAGAATATCATCCCCGGCAAACGGGTTGATAGCGACGGTTGGCTCGCCCGGTAAGGTGACCGGTGCCGTGACGCTGATGGGCAGCGTGTCGTTGAGCGTGGTGCCGGCAGCGTTGCTGACCGATACCGTGATGGTGGTCTCGCCAGCGGCCAGCGCCGTCAGTGCCGCGGACGGCACCGTCAGGCTCCAGCCACCGTCAGCATCGACGCTGGCGCTGTAAACCTGGCCGCCAAGCGTCACGGTGACGACCTGCCCCGCTTCGATGTTGCTGGTGGTGCCGCTCAGGACCTGATCAACGCCTTTTTCTTCGTTGCTGAGCAGGTTATCACCGGCGAAATCGTTGATGGTCAGGGTCGGGATGGCCGGACCGGTGCCCGCTGCCTCAACCGCGATATCGCGTGTTTCATTGACGGTGGTTCCCGCCAGGTTCGTGACGGCCACAGTAATGGCATTCGAACCGGCGGGGAGATTGCCCAGCGCCGCCGCCGGGATAATCACCTGCCAGTTGCCATCGACATCGATGATGCCGATATAGTTCTGCCCGCCGAGGTTCACAATCACCTCTGAACCCGCTTCGACATTGGTGGTGCTGCCGCTGAGCGTCTGGGCGGTGCCCTTTTCAGCATTGCTAAGGATGTCATCTCCGGCAAACTGACCAATCGAGATGGACGGTTCGCCCGGCTGGACAACCGGGGCGTCAACGATGATCGGCAGCGCGCTGGTCGCGGTGTCGCCGGCCGCATTACTGACCGATACGGTGATGGTGGTTTCACCGGCTGCCAGCGCCGTTAGCGCGGCGGCAGGCACGGTAAGGCTCCAGCTGCCATCTGCGCCCACGCTGGTGCTGTAAGTCTGACCGCCCAGCGTCACCGTGACGGTTTGTCCGGCCTCAATGTTGCTGGTGCTGCCACTCAGCGTTTGATCGGTGGTTTTTTCGACATTGCTTAGCTGGTTATCGCCGGCGAAATCAGCCAGCGTCACGCCGGGCGCGCCGGGCGTCACCGGAGTTTCCACGTTGATATCGCGGTTTTCGCTGGCTTCAACGCCGGCCTGATTGGTGACGACAACCGAAATAGCGAGGCTACCCGCAGCCAGCCCATTCAGTGCCTGGGCCGGTACGCTAATACTCCAGCTACCATCGGCACCCACCGCAGTGCTGTAGGTCTGATCGCCGAGCGTGATGGTAACTACCTGCCCCGCTTCCACGTTGCTGGTGCTGCCGCTCAGGGTCTGGTCACTGTTTTTTTCGTCATTGCTCAGGATATCGTCGCCGGCAAACGGGTTGATGGCGATAACTGGCGCGCCTGGCTGGGTGAGCGGCGCGTCAACGCTGATCGCCAGGCTGTCGGTGGCTGGCGTGCCTGCCGCGTTGGCCACGCTGACGGTAATGGTGGTGCTGCCCGACGCCAGTGCCGCTAACGCTTCAGCTGGCACGGTGATATTCCAGCTGCCATCGGCTGCTACGCTGCCGCTGTAGTTCTGGCCGCCGAGCGTTACGGTGACAACCTGACCGGCTTCGACGTTGGTGGTGGTGCCGCTCAGGGTCTGGTCGGCGGTTTTTTCGGCGTTACTCAGTACGTTATCACCGGTAAACGGGTCGATCTCCACCCCCGGCATACCCGGCTCGGTGACCGGGGCCTGAACCTGAATCGGACGGCTTTCGCTGGCCTGGGTACCCGCCTGATTGCTGACGGTGGCGGTAATCGTCTGCGCGCCCTGCGTCAGTGCCGCAAGCGTGGCGGGAGGCAAAGTGATGCTCCAGCTTCCGTCGGCACCGACCGTGGCGTTGAAACTTTGGCTGCCCAGCGTAATGGTGACGATCTGGCCCGCCTGAACATTGCTGGTACTTCCGCTCAGCGTCTGGTCAGTGGTTTTCTCACTGCCGCTCAGCACGTCGTCACCGGCAAACGGGTTGATGGTGATTGTCGGGGCATCCGGCGTGGTATCGGGTTGCTGGACGGTGATCCCCAGACTGGCCGCGGCGGCGGTGCCGGCGGCGTTACTCACGCTGACTGAAATGGTGGTGCTGCCTGCCGCCAGCGCCGCCAGGGCACTGGCCGGAATACTGACGCTCCAGCTGCCATCGGCACCGACGCTGGCATTGTAGGTCTGGCCGCCGAGGGTGATGGTTACAATCTGACCTGCTTCAACGTTGCTGGTGGTGCCGCTCAGCAGTTGGGCGGTTGATTTCTCCGCGTTATCCAGCACGTCGTCGCCGGCAAATGGATTAAGAGTAATGGTCGGCGCGCCAGCCGTCGGGGGATTACCCGGCGTGCCGGGATCGACACCGTTGTTGTTATCACCACCGCCGCCGCCACCACCACCACCGCCACCCCCTGCGCCAATCGCCAGACCGGCCAGGCCCAGCACGCCGAGACCGCCGGCAGTAATCACACCCATTGACGAGTTGGTGTTATCCGCCAGCAACAGCGGCTCTACGCTGTCGAGCGATTCATAGGTCGGTGTCACCGCGTTAGAGGCCAGTTCGGCCCCTTCTGCCGTTTGCGGAAACAGGGCGTGTTCCGGTGGATTAACCCCATCATCAAAAACCAGTTCGCTGTGTTCGCCTTCGGCATCATCAAAGAAAAATTTCTGATAGTGGACAGTACTGCCATCACGCATATGCAGAACAAGATCGTTTCCCTGGCGTTCGTACTGCGCCACCATTGCGCGCGTGCCGCTAATGCGGACCACGCTGGGTTCGGTGAGGTTAATGGTTTGTGATGAACCGCCTGTACTCTGCGAGATAAGCGTGCCATTTTCGCGCGAAATGATATCGACCCGGCCCTGCGTGAGTTCTGCCATTTGTAACCTCTACTCCACCAGATTGGCTAATATACTGAATCTAAAAACATAAAATATTTTCATGCTTATAGTATTCACACATTCCTTCACCTTCTGTCAGACAGAAAGTGTCTTAGCCTGGTGTATCTAAAGGCAGTAAAGCCAGGTGACGCTACACACCGGGGAAAATTCCCGGCGTGGCGCTATTTTTATTGGATTATTTGTGTGTAGTTATACGCAAAACGCAGCGGTTTCGCCTGCTTAATCTTTAACGCAAGGGAGATAAAAATCAATTTTAATGTGCAGATTTTATTATGTTTTAACATTCTTTCTATAAGCAACACTTGCAATAAGGCTTTCAGCAAAGTTGCTTTATCGTTGTTTTTACATGTCAATTTGTTGCAGGAAGTTTCTATGATTGGGTTAAAAAGGTTAAAAAATAACCTCCACCTGAACTTTAGAGCGGAAAAAAGAATTTCTTAATTAAGCGATTCAGCCATCATTTATCGCTGGCCCTGATCGCCATTTTCGCTGACAAGTGGTTGAAAAATGGCGATCAAATTTGGCTTAAGTCACGTTACGTGCTGCGAGATTAGCCAGGAAAGTTCTGGAAAAAATCCGCGCACCGCTAAAAGTCGGTAAACTCGCGGTTTTGTTACGCATCTGCCGCTGCACCACACCGGTAATAAATGGCGCGGCGGGTGCCAGTTTTCATGGCCGCAATGCTACACTTTTTCGCTTTGCCACTGATGAATCTGACCTATGACTGCACTGGACGCTGCACAGCAAAATAAACCCGATAGCCGCCTGAACTGGGGCACCCGCACGGTGTTTTTAATCAATGGTTTAGGCATGTCAGCCTGGGCACCGCTGGTGCCGTTTGCGCGCGACCGCCTGCAGCTTAACGGTGCCTCACTGGGCGCGTTACTGCTCTGTCTGGGCATTGGTTCGCTGGCGGCGATGCCGATCACCGGCACATTAGTTGCGCGATTTGGCTGCCGGCGGGTGATGTGTCTTTCGACAGTGCTGGTGCTGGCAATGATGCCGCTGCTGGCCACGGCTGATTCCCATCTGGTAATGGCCGCAGCTCTGATGTGTTTTGGTGCCGGTCTGGGCATGCTGGATGTGGCAATGAACTACCAGGCAGTTCAGGTCGAAAAAGCGGCCGGCAAGCCGATGATGTCTGGCTTTCACGGTTTTTTCAGCCTCGGTGGCATTCTGGGCGCTGGCGCGGTGAGTCTGCTGTTAAGCCTGAGTTTTACGCCGCTGAGCGCCGTGATGGTGATCATGGCGGTGATGCTGCTGCTGTTACTGTGGCGTCTGCCCGGCTTAATGAACCAGCGTTTGCATCAGCCCGATCAGCCCTGGCTGGTGATCCCACGTGGCTGGGTCGCCTTTCTGGGTGCGCTCTGCTTTATCCTGTTTTTGGCGGAAGGAGCGGTGCTGGACTGGGGCGCGCTGCTGCTGTTGCAGAACCCGGCCATGTCGCCGACCCATGCCGGTCTGGGCTATGCACTGTTCTCAACGGCGATGACGCTGGGCCGGTTTGGCGGCGATAAAATCATTCACCGCTTCGGTCGTTATCCGGTGATGCTGACTGGCGCGCTGACGGCCGCTGCGGGCATGAGCCTGGCAGTGTGGCTGCCGTGGCCGGAGATGGCGCTACTGGCTTTTCTGCTGGTCGGTTTCGGTTTATCGAATACCGTGCCGATGTTATTCAATGCGGCGGGGAATCAACAGGATATGCCGGCAAACCTGGCGATTTCTGCCATGACAACGCTGGGATATGCGGGTATTCTCTCAGGTCCGGCCTTAATCGGATTCATATCACAATGGATCAGCCTCAGCGGCGCATTTTTATTAATCGCGCTGTTGCTGTTAGCTGTGGCCGCCAGTGCGCGAAAAGTTGCGCGATAATTCAGGTATCAGACACGCTATGTTGCCTTATAAGTTTCCCCTGACATCCGGCAATGTCACCCGCTTCTTTGTGGTTTTCAATCTGGTGCTGCTGCTGGCGCTGGGCTTTATGGTGCATAACTCGGTCAATGCCTGGCTGACCAGCAAACGTTACGCCATGACCGATCTGGCGCGCGACGTGCAGAAACGCATCGACGCCTATCGTTTTGCCACCTGGCAGATTTATGAAAACCTTTCAACCAGCGCCGCGGGTGCCGCACCCAGCGCCAATCTGCAAGAGACGCGACTGCGTCCTGACGTCTATTATCTGGAAAAAACCCGCCGCAAAACCGAGGCGTTAATTTTTGGATCGCATGACAGCAGCACGCTGGACATGACCATGCGGATGTCGAACTATCTCGACACGCTGTGGGGCGCCGAAAATCCGACCTGGTCGATGTACTTTCTGAATGGTCAGGATAACAGCCTGATCATGATCTCTACCCTGCCGCTGAAAGATATGGCGACCCGCTATAAAGAGAGCGCCATCAGTTCCATGGTGGATGCCCGTCGTGCGGAGATGCTGCAGCAGGCTAATGCGCTGGATGAACGCGAAAGTTTCTCGGCGCTGCGCCATCTCGCCTTTCAAAACGATCACTACTTTACCCTGCGTACCACCTTTAATCAGCCCGGCCATCTGGCGACGGTGGTGGCCTTTGATCTGCCGGTCAACGATCTGATCCCACAAAACATGCCACTGGAAAACTTCCAGCTGCTGCAGGACAGCTCGGTGAGTACCACCACCACGGATCAGCAGGAGACGGAAGATACCCAGATTTCGCTGGTGAATCCGAATGTGGAAATCGCCGCGACGCTGCCGAGCACCTCGCTGCAGCTGGTCTATCGGGTACCGATTAGCCGGCTGATTATCGATACCCTGCATAACCTGCTGTGGCCACTGCTGATCAATCTGCTGCTTTTCCTGCTGTCGCTGGCCGGCATGGTGCTGCTGCGCCAGCAGTCACTGCGTCCCAGCGAGAACCAGAGCGCTGAACTGGACTCGTTGCGGGTTCTGAATGAAGAGATTGTGGCCAGCCTGCCGGTCGGCCTGCTGGTCTACGACTTTGCCAGTAACCGTACCCTGCTGAGTAATAAGATCGCAGAACACCTTCTGCCACACCTTAATTTGCAGAAGATCATTAATATGTCCGACCAGCATCAGGGCGTGCTGCAGGCGACCATCAATAACGAAGTGTATGAGATCCGCCACGCCCGCAGCGTGTTGTCGCCACATACTCAGCTGTTTATGATGCGCGACCAGGATCGTGAGCTGCTGGTCAACAAGAAGCTGCAAAAAGCGCAGCAGGTACTGGATCGTAATCACCAGATGCGTCAGCAGCTGCTGCATAACCTTGGCCATGCCCTGAATCAGCCGCTGGAGAAAATCGTGGCCCAGCTGGTGCAGCTCAGCCAGCGTGACAGCGATGAAACGGTGCTGGACGTGCTGGATGAGAGCCAGGGTCTGGCGCGACTGGTTGACGATATTGTGCTGCTTAACCGACTGGAGGCGCACGACTGGTCACCGGATGCGACGGTGTTCAGCCTGCAGGAACTGCTGGATGAGATTGCGCTGGAAAGCCTGCCACTGATGCGCCGTAAAGGGCTGTCGCTGGTGGTGAATAACCATCTGGCGAACGACGAGATGCGGTTTGGCGATCGCCGGGCACTGCGTAAAGTATTGATTACCCTGATGCACTATGCGCTGACCACCACGCGCTGGGGCAAAATCACGCTGGAGGTCAAAGCGGCCGATAAGCAGGCCGACCGGCTGATGATTGAACTGGTCGATACCGGTGCCGGCCTGACGGTCGATGAACTGGCGAATGTCGACTTCCCATTCCTCGGTGATACCAGCCAGGATCGCTATGGTCAGGCGTCAGGTATGGCGTTCTTCCTGTGTAAACAGCTGTGCAAGCAGATGGGCGGCAGCCTGGATATCGTGGCAAAAGCCGATATCGGCACCCGCTACAACATGCAGTTGCCGCTGGTGCTGGAACAGAAAACTGAAGAGGAAGAGGAAAAAATTCTTGATGGCGTCACCGCACTGGTGGAGATCGCTGTGGAAGACGTGCACAAGATCGTCTGCCGCCATCTGGAAAACTGGGGTGCGCGTTGTCTGACACCAGACGAGCGTATTTCCGGTCAGGATCACGATGTGCTGATAACCGATGATCCCACCAAACTGAGCGGCTGGTCACTGCTGCTGGCCGGGGATGAACCCGGTCATCACGCGCTGAATGACCAGCAGTATCGGGTTAATTTCAATCTCAGTAATGCGCTGCTCGATGCATTGCTGGCGCTGATTGAGAAGCAACTGTCACACGATGTGATGGAAGATGACGCTGAAGAAGAAGCGGCCACGCCATTGATGAGCGGCGGCTATTTCCAGCTGTTTACTGAGACAGTACCGGTTGATGTAAAGAGACTGTATACTGAGTCGGCGGAAAAGGACTACGCCTCGCTTGCTCAGACAGCGCATCGCCTTAAGGGCGTGTTTGCCATGCTTAATCTGACTCCCGGCAAACAGCTTTGTGAAGAGTTAGAACACCACATTAAAGCGTGTGACGATTCAAACATTACAAATACCACCAGTGATATTGACGCTTACGTCAATCAACTGCTGCAGCAAGGTAACCAATAAGATGAATAACTTAAACGTAATTATTGCCGATGACCATCCAATTGTTCTTTTCGGTATCCGAAAATCTCTGGAACAAATTGAATGGGTTAACGTTGTAGGTGAGTTCGAAGACTCAACAGCACTGATCAACAATCTGTCTAAGCTGGATGCGAATGTCCTGATCACCGATCTCTCTATGCCCGGTGAGAAGTATGGCGATGGCATCACGCTGATTAAATATATTAAACGTCACTATCCGGATCTGTCGATTATCGTTCTGACCATGAACAATAACCCGGCAATTCTGAGTTCGGTACTGGATCTCGATATTGAAGGGATTGTACTGAAGCAAGGCGCGCCAACCGACCTGCCGAAAGCGCTGGCCGCGTTGCAGAAAGGCAAAAAGTATACGCCGGAAAGCGTAGCGAAACTGCTGGAGAAGATCAGCGCTGGCGGTTACGGCGACAAACGCCTGTCACCGAAAGAGAGCGAAGTGCTGCGTCTGTTCGCTGAAGGCTTCCTGGTTACCGAAATTGCCAAGAAACTGAACCGCAGTATTAAGACCATCAGTAGCCAGAAGAAATCAGCCATGATGAAACTGGGCGTGGATAACGATATCGCGCTGCTGAACTACCTGTCGTCTGTCAGCCAGACTCAGGTCGAAAAAGACTAGTATCACGAGGCGGTGCCAGCGGCACCGCCTTTACTTCTGCCCTCTGCTCTATCCTGCCCGCGTTTTACGTACCCGCTCCGCATAGATCGCCAGCGTTACCTTCAGCACATCCAGCGTCACCGGCTTCGACAGACAGTTATCCATGCCTGCATCCATACAACGCTGCTTCTCTTCAGCCAGCGCATTCGCGGTAACGCCAACCACCGGGAACAGATGTCCCAACTGACGAAGCCGCTGCGTCAGTCGGTAACCATCCATGTTCGGCATATTGACGTCGGTCAGCACGATATCAATCTCATTGCGGCTCAGAACGTTGAGCGCATCGACGCCATCCTGCGCCGTTTTGACCTGATACCCCAGCGTACCGAGCTGTTCTGACAGCAGCATGCGGTTGATTGGGTGATCGTCCACAATCAGTACCATGATGTCATCGTTATGCACTTTCTCTTCCACCGGTCCGGCCAGCAGCAGCGCGTCTGCCGCGTCGCTATCCAGCGCGATGCGATAGATGCGCGCCAGCAGCGTCGGTACTTCGTGCAGCGTGGCGGTAGAATGGATCCAGCGTCCCGGCTGGCGTTCACGCGGCATATCGACATGCGATCCGTCAAAGGTCACCAGCGCCCGCAGCGGCAAGTCAATATCCAGTTCGTGGTCGGTCATCACCACATCGTCCGGACCGGGCTTGCCGTGGTACTCAGCCACCTGAATGCCCTGCTGACGTAACTGGCGCGCAATAAATTCCGCCAGGTATTCGTTGCACATCGCCAGCCAGATTTTCTTATCCTGCATTCCTTCCAGCAACGGCAGCGCAGGCTGCTGTCCTTTGTAGATCGGGATACGCACGATGAACTGACTGCCCATGCCCGGCTCAGAGTCGACCTCAATATCGCCGTCCATCATGTTGATCAGCTTTTCACAAATCGCCAGCCCCAGTCCGGTACCCTGGAAATTACGCTGCACGCCGTTGCCCACCTGGAAGAACGGATCAAACAGCCGCGGCAGCTCTTTGGCCGGAATGCCGACGCCGGTATCACGAACGCGGAACGCCAGATAACCCTCGGCAACGTAGGCATGCAGGATGATGCAGCCGGTATGGGTGAACTTGATTGCGTTGTTCAGCAGATTCGAGATCACCTGCTGCAGACGCAACGGATCGCCATCCAGCACCTGCGGCACGTCATGTTCGATGAAGCAGTAGAGCGTCAGCCTTTTTTTCACCACCAGCGACAGATAGTTGCCGACGATATGGGTAACAATTTCACGCGGGGCAAACGGGCGTGGCTCAATCTTCAGCTGTTCCGACTCAATTTTAGAGAAGTCGAGAATATCGCTGATGATTTTCAGCAGCAGGCTGGAGGAGTTATTCATCGCGGTTACCAGCGAATCAATGCCGCTTGGCAACTGCTTGGTCTGCAACAGGTCGAGGTTACCGATAATGCCATACAGCGGCGTACGCAGTTCGTGACTGACGGTGGCGAGGAACATCGATTTCGACTGGCTGGCCTGCTCGGCGGCGTGCGCCATCTCCTGCAGCGACTGTTCCATTCGGACGCGCGCCGAGACATCCACCAGCACGCAAATCGCCACATTCTCATTGCGATAGCGTGAGTGAACAAAGCTGATTTGCAGGTTGGTGTTACTGCCGGTCAGCACATCGACAAAATTCACCTGCTGACCGCCAATGATTTCGTTCAGCCGCTGACGATCTTCCTGGGTCAGCAGCGTCAGATAGTTGTGCGCCAGTTCATTACTCAGGATATTGGTGCCGTCGCTGGTGCGTAAAATACAGATACCGACCGGTGCTGAGGCGACAATCTTGCGGTTAAATTGCTCATGCTCTTCCAGCCGGTGCGCATTCTCTTCGGCGGGCAGAAACATCCGCCGCTCAAACAGCCAGGCGAGCGTAAACAGCATGACGGCACTGAAGATATTCAGCAGCAGCGCATTAATCATCATCAGTTTTAACTGATCGACCACCACGTCAGTGGGAATCGACCAGACGATGTTGAGATCGGACGGCGGCAGCGGTTTTTTCAGGACCAGTTGACGATAGCCGTTGAGGTAGCCAAACCAGGTTTTATCGTCAGGCAGATCATCCAGCGAAAAACCGAGACCGCCACGGCGTGAATTGATCAGCGGACGGTAATTTTCATCAGTAATGGAGGCGATAACCGGCAGGCTGCCGGGCTGAATAAACTCATCCAGACGGATATTTTGCTCAACGCCCAGCAGCGCCTGCAATTTGTTGGCGACATAAACCGGCACCACCATATAGAAGGTGCCCACGCCTGGCTGCGTGGTGCTGTTAATCCAGTACATCGGATTACGGCGTTCTTCTTCATTGCTGTTGCGGTAACGCAGCACGTTTTCGCGCAGGGATTTCAGACTGCGTTCGCGATCGGCATTGCTGCTGCCGATAGTAAAGTCGGCCAGGCACTGATTTTCACCGCCGATAAAGAACACCCGATTCAGCTCGTACGACGAAGCGAAGTTACTTTTCCAGTAATTAATGTAGTAACTGAGCGAATCCAGCGAGTTACGCCAGGTATTGCTCATCGAGGTACAGTCTCCGTCGGAAAACAGCGGGGTAAACTGCGGCTGGGTCGATTTGCCCGGCATCATGCCGGTCAGCACATCCAGCCCGCTGCTGGCATTGGTCAGACGGTTCTCGGTGATATATTTCAGCTCTCGCATCATGTCGGCTGAATGCCGGACATACCACTCGATTGAGCCGTAATTGCTGGCGAACTCCTGGCGGACCTGGGTCTCTTTTTCATGCAACACGCTGATGATGTAAAAGGCGGTCAGCACGGCGCCCAGCGTCCAGATTAGCAGCGCCAGCGCGCGAAAAAGATAGCGCGAGATGCGAAGCGTGGTGCGGAAAGAGACAGGATATTTCAAGTGGAACTCGCAGTTGGCAAGGTTAGTCGCATCGTCATTTTTTAATGCCCATACACTAGCTTTATCGGGCAAAAAAAGCCAGTCGGACGCGGGCTTAGCACCCGGTTTGGGAATCTTTTAACGGCGCGTTGCTATCGTTTCTGAAGCCGCACCCGGCACGAAGACGGCGAGCAACATCACACTTTGCGGCGATCCCTGAAACAGCCAGCCCGGTTTTCAGACCGCAATACCCGATATTCCCCATTACTGCCGCCATTAAAGCGCCAGCGCACAACCGCCAACCCGGAAAGGCCCGCTCTACCCGTCTCCCTACCCATCACAATCAGCAGCCACCATAACCGCCAGCGCACAATCTTCTACCAAGAAAGGCCCGCTCTGTCCGAAGAGCAAAGCGTCCGCGCCACGGAAGACGCGGCCGATCCGCAGGGAAGCGGGTTTCTTTAGCGATCGGGCAGTGCGGGCCTTTCGCCGCCCCCCTCTCACCGCCGCTCCACTTTCCACTTCACCACCCGTCACCTTTCCCACCACAATCAGCAGACACCACAGCCGCCAGCGCACAATCGCCTACCAGGAAAGGCCCGCTCTGCCCGAAAAGCAAAGCGTCCGCGCCACGGAAGGCGCGGCCGATCCGCAGGGAAGCGGGTTTCCTTGGCGATCGGGCAGTGCGGGCCTTTCGCCGCACCCCACTCACCGCAGCGCCCCTTAATGCTTTACAACCTCGTCCGATCACCCAAAAAAAACGGCAGGCCGGGTTTCCCCTGACCTGCCGTTTCGACAACGTACTCAGCTAGCGCCCGAAGAATTACTCTTCGTCGTCTGCCGCCGCGTCATCTTCATCATCGATATCCGCTTCTGGCGCGATCTCTTCGTCATCAAGCTCCGCTTCTGGCGCGATATCATCCTCGCCTTCAGCTACGCTACCGTCGATTGAATCCAGCTCTTCTTCTTCAACCGGTTCAGCAACCCGTTGCAGCCCGACCACGTTTTCATCTTCAGCCGTACGAATCAGAATCACACCCTGGGTATTACGACCCACGACGCTGACTTCTGAAACGCGCGTACGTACCAGCGTACCGGCATCGGTGATCATCATGATCTGATCGCCATCGACAACCTGCACCGCACCAATCACTGGGCCGTTACGATCGGTAACCTTGATTGAGATAACACCCTGCGTCGCACGCGACTTGGTTGGGTATTCGCTGTTAGCAGTACGTTTGCCGTAACCATTCTGCGTCACGGTGAGGATTGCACCCTCTTCACGCGGCACAATCAACGACACCACGCGATCGCCTTCGGCCAGCTTGATGCCGCGCACACCGGATGCGGTACGGCCCATCGCACGGACCGCGGTTTCCGCGAAGCGCACCACTTTACCGGCAGCCGAGAACAGCATGGCTTCGTCGTTGCCGTTGGTCAGCGCCACGCCGATCAGCTCGTCGTCGTCACGCAGATTGACGGCGATAATACCGGCACTGCGCGGACGGCTGAACTCTTTCAGCGCGGTCTTCTTCACGGTACCGCTGGCGGTCGCCATGAAGATGTTGAAGCCTTCGGTGTACTCGCGTACCGGCAGAATCGCGGTAATGCGTTCGTTAGCTTCCAGCGGCAGCAGGTTGACGATCGGACGTCCACGTGCGCCACGGCTCGCTTCCGGCAGCTGGTAAACCTTCATCCAGTAGAGACGGCCACGGCTTGAGAAGCAGAGGATCGTGTCATGGGTGTTAGCAACCAGCAGACGATCAATGAAGTCTTCTTCTTTGATACGCGCGGCCGACTTGCCTTTACCACCACGACGCTGCGCTTCGTAATCGGTCAGAGGCTGATACTTCACGTAGCCCTGATGCGACAGCGTCACGACCACATCTTCCTGATTGATCAGGTCTTCGATATTGATGTCGGCAGTATTGGCGGTGATCTCGGTACGACGCTCATCACCAAACTGATCGCGCATCAGTTCCAGCTCTTCGCGAATCACTTCCATCAGACGCTCGGCGCTTGACAGGATATGCAGCAATTCAGCGATCTGATCCAGCAGCGCTTTATACTCATCCAGCAGTTTTTCATGCTCAAGGCCGGTCAGTTTCTGCAGACGCAGATCCAGAATCGCCTGAGCCTGCTGCTCGGTCAGATAGTACTGGCCGTCACGAATACCGAACTGCGCATCCAGCCACTCCGGACGTGCGGCGTCATCACCGGCACGCTCCAGCATCGCGGAAACGTTACCCAGATCCCATGCCTGTGCCACCAGACCCGCTTTCGCTTCCGCCGGGCTTGGTGCACGACGAATCAGCTCAATGATCGGATCGATGTTAGCCAGCGCAATCGCCAGACCTTCAAGGATATGCGCACGGTCACGGGCTTTACGCAGTTCGAAAATGGTACGGCGGGTCACCACTTCACGACGATGGCGGACAAAGGCTTCCAGAATCTCCTTCAGCGCCATAATCTTTGGCTGGCCCTGATGCAGTGCCACCATGTTGATGCCGAACGAGGTCTGCAGCTGAGTCAGTGAATAGAGATTGTTCAGCACCACTTCGCCGACCGCATCACGCTTGATCTCAATCACGATGCGCATGCCGTCTTTATCGGATTCATCACGCAGCGCGCTGATGCCTTCGACACGCTTCTCTTTCACCAGCTCGGCGATTTTCTCAATCAGACGCGCCTTGTTAACCTGGTAAGGCAGCTCATGAATGATGATGGTCTCACGGCCGGTTTTGGCGTCCGCTTCGACTTCGCCACGTGCACGGATATAAATTTTGCCGCGCCCGGTACGGTAAGCTTCTTCAATGCCACGACGACCATTGATGATGGCAGCGGTCGGGAAATCAGGTCCCGGAATATGCTCCATCAGCCCTTCAATGCTGATGTTCTCATCTTCAATGTAAGCCAGGCAGCCGTTGATCACTTCACGCAGGTTATGCGGCGGGATATTGGTTGCCATACCCACGGCGATACCGGAGGAACCGTTAACCAGCAGGTTTGGAATTTTGGTCGGCAGAACTTCAGGGATCTGCTCAGTGCCGTCGTAGTTAGGGACAAAATCGACGGTCTCTTTTTCCAGGTCAGCTAACAGATCGTGGGCGATTCTGGACATGCGGACTTCGGTATAACGCATCGCCGCAGCGGAGTCGCCGTCGATGGAGCCGAAGTTGCCTTGACCGTCCACCAGCATGTAACGCAGGGAGAAAGGCTGGGCCATACGTACAATGGTGTCGTAAACGGCGGAATCACCATGCGGGTGATATTTACCGATAACGTCACCGACGACGCGGGCAGATTTTTTATAGGGTTTGTTCCAGTCGTTACCCAGTTCGCTCATCGCAAAGAGTACGCGACGATGCACCGGCTTCAGGCCGTCACGCACATCGGGTAAAGCTCGGCCAACGATGACCGACATGGCGTAATCGAGGTAAGAATTCTTTAACTCTTCTTCGATATTGACCGGTGTAATTTCTCTCGCAAGGTCGCTCATGGAGCCGCTATCCCTCTACTTAATCCCGGATTTTAAAGGTGCGAAAGTATATCACACTGCAATGCTCTGGTGAACGTTAACCACCGATTTCAGCTGCTTTTCCTTACGCCTGAAAGGTGTGCCATAACCGGTTAAGCGTTTATACTGATGGCACATTTTGTCAGGAGTTACGATTCAATGAATGCACAACCGCAGAATCATCAGCAGAACGTCGATGCGCAGGAAATTGCCAAATTTGAGGCCGTTGCCTCGCGCTGGTGGGATCTGGAGGGTGAATTTAAACCGCTGCACCGGATTAACCCGCTGCGACTGGGCTATATCGCCCAGCGCAGTAACGGTCTGTTTGGTAAAAAAGTGCTCGACGTCGGCTGTGGCGGCGGCATCTTAGCCGAAAGCATGGCGCGTGAAGGCGCTATCGTCACCGGGCTGGATATGGGTGCTGAACCGCTGGCCGTAGCGCGTCTGCATGCTCAGGAGAGCGGCGTAACGCTCGACTATGTCCAGCAGACGGTAGAAGCTCACGCCGAACAGTATGCTGGCCACTACGATGTGGTGACCTGCATGGAGATGCTGGAGCACGTGCCCGATCCGCGCTCGGTGGTTCACGCCTGCGCGCAACTGGTGAAACCTGGCGGCGAAGTCTTTTTCTCTACCCTGAACCGCAATCCAAAAGCCTGGCTGCTGGCGGTGTTTGGCGCTGAATATGTGCTGCGCATGGTGCCGCGCGGGATCCATGACGTGAAAAAATTCATTCGTCCATCTGAACTGCTGGGCTGGGTAGATGAAACCGCGCTGCGTGAACGTCACATCATCGGCCTGCACTACAACCCGCTGACCAATCGCTTCAAGCTGGCACCGGGCACCGACGTCAATTATATGGTGCATACCCACCGCGCCGTTTAAGCGCCCTGCCCGCCGGCAATCCGGCGGGCGACGTGCTGCGCTTGTTGGCCGGATGGCTCAGCTCCTCGCTGCGCCTGCCCGGCTCCCGCTGGCCTCTGCTTCCTCCTTTATTATGCTTATCGGGCTGAACTGCCAGCCATGCCTCTGGCTGTTGACAGGCACTAAGCTTGTCGGATGAGCCACACCCAACCGGCCAGACTGGCGCTGCAGAAACCGATCGGCATCATTCTGTTGTCTGCCAACGGGTTAGGCTGGGCACATACTGAGCGGTTCAGATTTTCTCTTTTCCCGCATTTCCTGCCACACAACCGCTAGCGGGTTTTGGCGGTTTTTCACCCTTTCCAGGACCTGGCGCAAAGGATTGAATAAGAAATACGCGTCCGATCAAATTAAGAAAAAAAAGTAGGATCGGGTTGACATGATGGCGGGCCTTATAAGACGCGGGCCAGGAAATATCGCAGAAATTACAACCCCTCCTGACATCATTTTTTCCTCTTGTTAAGCGGCAGTAAAATACTAAAATATGCCTCCATATTGTTATGGCTTTTGCCAACACCCCCTAGATGTTGTGTTTATCCACAAATTATTCACAATGAATATGCTGTGTATAAACCGGGATTTCTTTTAATTTTTGGATACTCACGCAAAGGTAAAAACGCGACATGAACCAAAGTCTGCTCGTTACTAAACGCGATGGCCGCCAGGAGCGCATTGATCTCGACAAAATTCACCGTGTACTGGACTGGGCAGCCGAAGGGCTGAACAACGTCTCGGTATCGCAGGTGGAGCTGCGCTCCCACATTCAGTTCTATGATGGCATCAGAACATCTGACATTCATGAGACCATCATCAAGGCCGCAGCAGACCTCATCTCTCGCGAAGCCCCGGATTATCAGTACCTCGCCGCACGCCTGGCTATCTTCCATCTGCGCAAAAAAGCCTACGGCCAGTTTGAGCCGCCGAAGCTGTATGACCAGGTGGTTAAAATGGTCGGCATGGGCAAATATGACCGCCACCTGCTGGAAGATTACAGCGAAGAAGAATTTGCTCAGATGGACGAGTTCCTCGACCACTGGCGTGACATGAACTTCTCGTATGCCGCAGTGAAGCAGCTGGAAGGCAAATATCTGGTGCAGAACCGCGTCTCGGGTGAAATCTACGAGAGCGCGCAGTTCCTCTATATTCTGGTCGCCGCCTGCCTGTTCTCGGGCTATCCGCGCGACACGCGTATGGATTACATCAAGCGTTTCTATGATGCGATCTCAACCTTCAAGATCTCGCTGCCGACGCCTATCATGTCCGGCGTGCGGACGCCAACGCGTCAGTTCAGCTCCTGCGTCCTGATTGAGTGCGGCGACAGCCTCGACTCTATCAACGCCACCTCCAGCGCGATTGTGAAATATGTCTCTCAGCGTGCCGGCATCGGCATTAATGCCGGTCGTATCCGTGCGCTGGGCAGCCCAATCCGCGGTGGTGAAGCATTCCATACCGGCTGTATCCCGTTCTATAAGCACTTCCAGACGGCGGTCAAGTCCTGCTCACAGGGCGGCGTTCGTGGCGGCGCAGCAACGCTGTTCTACCCGATGTGGCATCTGGAAATCGAAAGCCTGCTGGTGCTGAAAAACAACCGTGGCGTTGAAGGCAACCGCGTACGTCACATGGACTACGGCGTACAGCTCAACAAGCTGATGTATCAGCGCCTGCTGAAAGGGGAAGATATCACCCTGTTCAGCCCGTCTGATGTGCCGGGCCTGTATGATGCGTTCTTCGCCGATCAGGATGAGTTTGAACGCCTCTACACCAAATATGAGCAGGACCAGAGCATCCGCAAGCAGCGGGTTAAAGCAGTCGATCTGTTCTCACTGATGATGCAGGAGCGTGCCTCTACCGGCCGCATCTACATTCAGAACGTCGATCACTGCAACACCCACAGCCCGTTTGACGCCAGCATTGCGCCGGTTCGCCAGTCTAACCTGTGCCTTGAGATCGCGCTGCCGACCAAACCGCTGGAAGACGTTAACGACGAAAACGGTGAAATCGCCCTGTGTACGCTGTCGGCGTTCAACCTTGGCGCGATTGACAGCCTCGACGATCTGGAAGAGCTGGCTACCCTGGCAGTACGTGCACTTGATGCGCTGCTCGATTATCAGGACTACCCGATCCCGGCCGCCAAACGTGGCGCGATGGGCCGTCGTACCCTGGGTATCGGCGTGATTAACTTCGCTTACTACCTGGCGAAACACGGTGTGCGTTACTCCGATGGCAGCGCCAATGGCCTGACCCATAAAACCTTTGAAGCCATTCAGTATTACCTGCTGAAAGCCTCAAACGCGCTGGCTAAAGAGCAAGGTGCCTGCCCGTGGTTCAACGAAACCACCTATTCGCAGGGCATCCTGCCAATCGACACCTACAAGAAAGATCTCGACACCATCAGCAACGAGCCGCTGCATCTGGACTGGGAAAGCCTGCGTGAAGAGATCAAAACTCACGGCCTGCGCAACTCAACGCTCTCTGCACTGATGCCGTCTGAGACCTCGTCGCAGATCTCCAATGCCACCAACGGCATTGAACCGCCGCGCGGTCACATCAGCATTAAAGCCTCGAAAGATGGCATTCTGCGTCAGGTGGTGCCGGAGTATGAGCGTCTGAAAGATCAGTACGAACTGCTGTGGGAAATGCCGAACAACGACGGCTACCTGCAACTGGTGGGTCTGATGCAGAAGTTTATCGACCAGGCGATCTCGTCTAACACCAACTACGATCCGTCGCGCTTTGCCAACGGTAAAGTGCCGATGAAACAGTTGCTGAAAGATCTGCTGACCGCTTACAAATTTGGCGTGAAAACGCTCTACTACCAGAACACCCGTGACGGTGCTGAAGATGCGCAGGACGATCTGGCACCTTCTATCCAGGATGATGGCTGCGAAAGCGGCGCATGTAAGATCTAACGGGCGGGCGGGAGAAACTCCCGCCCCACTCCTTTCACGGGGCGGCTTCGCTTCGTTCACTTTTGGACATTTTTTATGGCTTACTCCACTTTCTCACAGAACAAAAATGACCAGCTGAAAGAGCCGATGTTTTTCGGTCAGTCGGTAAACGTGGCGCGCTTCGACCAGCAGAAATATGACATCTTTGAAAAGCTGATCGAAAAGCAGCTCTCCTTCTTCTGGCGTCCGGAAGAGGTCGATGTCTCACGCGATCGCATCGACTATCAGGCGCTGCCGGACCACGAAAAACACATCTTCATCAGCAACCTGAAATACCAGACCCTGCTGGACTCGATTCAGGGCCGTAGCCCGAACGTGGCGCTGCTGCCGCTGATCTCCATTCCTGAACTGGAAACCTGGATCGAAACCTGGGCATTTTCCGAGACTATCCACTCGCGCTCCTACACCCACATCATCCGCAACATCGTTAACGATCCGGCGGTGGTGTTTGACGATATCGTCACCAATGAGCAGATTCTGGCCCGTGCCCAGGATATCTCACGCTATTACGACGATCTGATTGAGATGACCAACTACTGGCATCTGCTGGGCGAAGGCACCCATCAGGTCAACGGCAAATCGGTCACCGTCAGCCTGCGCGCCCTGAAGAAGCAGCTCTATATCTGCCTGATGAGCGTTAATGCGCTGGAAGCGATCCGCTTCTACGTCAGCTTCGCCTGTTCATTCGCCTTCGCTGAGCGCGAACTGATGGAAGGCAATGCGAAAATCATCCGCCTGATCGCCCGTGACGAAGCGCTGCACCTGACCGGCACTCAGCACATGCTGAACCTGCTGCGCAGTGGTGAAGACGATCCGGAGATGAAAGAGATTGCGGCGGAGTGCCGTGAAGAGTGCTTCGAACTGTTTAAGAAAGCCGCTCTGCAGGAAAAAGAGTGGGCGGAATATCTGTTCAGCGGCGGTTCAATGATCGGCCTGAACAAAGATATTCTCTGCCAGTACATTGAGTACATCACCAATATCCGCATGCAGGCGGTCGGGCTTGATCTGCCGTTCCAGACGCGCTCTAACCCGATCCCATGGATCAACTCATGGCTGGTCTCTGACAACGTGCAGGTCGCGCCGCAGGAAGTGGAAGTCAGCTCCTATCTGGTCGGTCAGATCGATTCAGAAGTGGGCGAGAACGACTTCGACGACTTCCAGCTGTAATCATGAGCCGTGCCGTTGTTATTTTGCGCAGCTCCGGTGCCCGACTGGAGAGCGCAGACGATCACCCTAATCTGCTGACCCTGCTGGAAGCTAACAACCTGTGCGTGGAGTTTCAGTGTCGGGAAGGCTACTGTGGCTCCTGCCGGATGCGTTTGCTGAAAGGCGAAGTGCACTACCCGCAGAGGCCGCTGGCGTTTGTTCAGCAGGACGAGATCCTGCCCTGCTGTTGCAAAGCCAAAGGCGAGATCGAGCTTGAGTTATAACTGAAGCGGCGTTCCCCGGACTTACAGCCACCTGGGTTAAGTTGGTCAGCATTCTGAAACAAAACGGGCGCCTCAGGTGCCCGTTTTGTTTTCACTGAAATCACTGCCTGACCGTTTCAATCACATCAATCCAGCCGTGACCGGTAGTGACTTCACTGCCGTGCAGCCAGCGTCGCAACATATTCATCGCCATCATCGCCACCACCTTTTGCCGCGTCTCCAGATTATGCCGGCCGGTACTGAACTTCACGCGCTGGCCCCAGCTGCCTGCGGGCGTATGCAACGCCACCGCAATCTCCTCCTGCTGCAGGTCGCCAACCGAGAGCGCCAGCGTCGCCTGTTGCTGCGTCGCCAGTTCACGGCTTCGCGCCACCTGTTGCGTCAGCGTTTCCTGCTGCGGCGGCAGAATCTGTGCGCCACGCAGCGGCACGCCGGCTGCGGCCAGCTGCCAGTTAAGCAAGCCGGCGGTGTACTGCTCACTGAGCGTCAGCTGATAATCACGCTGCTGTAGCTCGCGGGCCAGCAGTGCCGGCAATCCCGCGGTGCCTTCATAAAGGGTGCACTCCGCCAGCTGCAGCCGCACCTGCTGCCACACCTGCTCCATCGCCACCCGCTGACTGGCCGGACCGGTCAGTTTGATCTCGATGATCGGCATTGAGGAGCGGTAACCCATCACCACGCCCTCCGGTAAGCTCAGCGGTTCGAGTTCCGCCGCGAGGTCGCTTTCGCCACGACCAAAAGTGGTCAGGCGCAGACAGATTGGCGGCTCGGGCGAGGAAAATCGGGCTTTCAGACGCGGAATGATCTGCTGCTCAACCATCACTTTAAATTCAGACGGCACGCCAGGGGTGAAGAACATCCAGCAGCGGTTCAACTGCAGGGCGAAGCCGCAGGCGGTGCCGACCGGATTATCAATCAGCTCGGCATTGGCCGGGATCTCCGCCTGTTTGCGGTTGCTGGCCGCCATCACCCGGCCGCGACTGGCGAACCAGGCTTCCATTTGCGTCAGCCACGCCTGTTGCAACTCCAGCTCAACACCGCAGGCCTGCGCCGCAGCCAGCGCGCTGAGATCGTCACTGGTCGGTCCCAGCCCACCATTAACAATCAGCACATCCGCCTGCTGGCTGCGCGCCTGTAGCGTGCTCACCAGCGATTCAAGGGCATCGCCAACCGTGGTGCGGCTGGTCATCGGTAAACCGTGCTGGAACAAAATATCGGCCAGCCAGGCCGCATTGGTATCGACGATTTGGCCGTGCAGCACCTCATCCCCGGTTGAAAGCATCTCTACTCTGATCACGTTGGTTCTCCTTATGCCGGTCGCTTTACTGTAGGAAGTCCGCAGATGAAACACAATCAGCATCGCTGACCGCTGACCACCAACGGCGCTGACGGTCTGACCGCGAGGGAGTCGCACGCTGGCGGCACGGCGGGGAGATAGCTGATAGCGGGAGTCGACAAGGCACGGCGGAAACGGCAACAAAAACGGCGGGGATCGCCCGCCGTTTTTATCATCAGTATGCTGTTACGGTGCCGTCAGAGGTAATCAGCGACGCGCCAGCAGCAGGCCGAGTACCAGACCGGCAGTCGCGCCGATACCGATGCCCTGCCACGGTTTCTCATGCACGTAATCATCGGCACGGTAGGCCGCTTGTTTAGCACGATAGTAATAGCTGTCGGACGCCTGGCTGACACGGGCTTTAACGTCATGCAGCGCCTGTTCCGCTTTGGTTTTAAGCTCGATATATTTTTGATCCGCCGGATCACCTGATGACTTCAACACTTCTTCCAGCGTTTCGGTCAGCAGCGTAATATCATCATCCAGGTTGGTTTCGAATTGATCAGTCTGATTTACCATCATTTCCTCCGTGTGAATTGCAAAGCAGTCCATTAACTATAGCCCCAATCTGGCGCTCTGCCGGTTTACCGCACCAGGAATCACCTGATAATTCATTTGCTAACGCCATCCAGACCAGCAGGATAACAGCTGTGCTTTCGCAAAGAAGTGTAAGACGCCGCGGCAAACACCGAATTTCGCTTCGCTTCTTTGATTAATCTGATAAATTTTCTCCGGACTGAATTTTCACGTCACCCGACTGTCGTACCCTCCTGTTGCCTGTGATTATCGGGCCATAAAAGTGCATTTCGCACGACAGTCACGACAAACTCGAACAGCTAAGGAATGATCTCTGGCATGAATCGAAGAATGTTTATGAAAGCGTCAATGGCCTTCTCCGCCGTCAGCGGCATGACCGGCCTGTCAACGCTGTTTGCGCAATCCGCCTGGGCAGAAGATGGCATTGCTGACGGAACCGCAGTACGCTTCGATTTCGACGTATTGAAGAAGAACGCGGCCGCCCTGGCGAAGCAACCCTGGAGTGGCGCGCCAGGCGCGTTGCCGCAGACGCTGGCGACACTGACCCCGCAGGCGTATAACGAAATTCAGTATGACGCTAACCATTCACTGTGGAACAACATTCCCGACCGTGAACTTGACGTTCAGTTCTTCCACGTCGGGATGGGCTTTAAACGCCGTATCCGCATGTTCTCAGTCGACGGCGAGAGCCGCCAGGCGCGTGAGATCCACTTCCGTCCTGAGCTGTTCAACTACAACAATGCCCACGTTGATACCAAACAGCTGGAAGGCAAAACCGATCTCGGCTTTGCCGGTTTCCGGGCGTTTAAAAAGCCGGAACTGGCGCGCCGTGATATCGTCTCCTTCCTTGGTGCCAGCTACTTCCGTGCCGTTGACGAAACGTTCCAGTACGGCTTATCCGCCCGTGGTGTCGCCATCAACACCTTCAGTAACGGTCAGGAAGAGTTCCCGGATTTCACCGCGTTCTGGTTTGAAACGCCGAAAGCGGAAGACACCACCTTTACCTGTTACGCGTTACTCGATGGGGCCAGCATTACCGGTGCCTATAAGTTCATCATCCACTGCGAAGATAAACGCGTGGTAATGGAAGTGGAAAACCACCTGTTTGCCCGTAAAGAGATCCGTCAGATTGGTATCTCGCCAATGACCAGTATGTTCAGCTGCGGCACCAATGAACGCCGCATGTGCAACACCTACCATCCTCAGATTCATGACTCCGATCGCCTGGCAATGTGGACCGGAAAAGGCGAATGGATTGCCCGTCCGCTGAATAATCCGCAGCGCCTGCAATTCAATGCTTATGAAGACGAGAACCCGCGCGGATTTGGTCTGTTGCAGCTTAATCACGACTTCAAAGATTATCAGGACGTGATTGGCTGGTATGACAAACGCCCGAGCCTGTGGGTTGAGCCGGTCGGTAAATGGGGTAAAGGCGCGATCAATCTGATGGAGATCCCGACCACCGGTGAGACGCTGGATAACATCGTCTGCTTCTGGCAGCCGGCTGAACCCGTGAAGGCAGGCAGCGAGCTGAACTTCTCCTACAAACTCTACTGGAGCGGTCTGCCGCCAGTTCGCAGCGGTCTGGCGCGCGTCGATGCTACCCGCACCGGTATGGGTGGTTTCCCGGAAGGCTGGGCACCTGGCGAACACTTCCCGGAAACCTGGAGCCGTCGCTTCGCCATCGACTTTATTGGTGGCGATCTGCAGGCTGCGGCGCCGAAAGGCATTGAACCGGTGATTACCGTTTCATCCGGCAGCGTGAAGCAGGTTGAGATCCTCTACGTGGAACCGCTGAAAGGCTACCGTATTCTGTTTGACTGGTATCCAAACAGCGATTCTACCCAGCCGGTGGATATGCGTCTGTTCCTGCGCAGCAAGGAGGAAACTCTGAGTGAAACCTGGCTTTATCAGTACTTCCCGCCCGCACCGGACCAGCGCAAATATGTTGATGACCGGCAGATGACGGTGGGTTGATGTAAACAGGCGAGGCTCAGGCCTCGCCTTTTCATACCGGTAAAGTCTGCACCGATTAGCGGTGAGATCGAACCTGCTCAGGGAACACGGTCAGATCGGAAAGACGCAAAAGCTGTCATCCATGACTGCTCGGCCCGCGCGATTACGCACCTCATCCCTGAGGTACGCCCTTAGCCGGGCCAACGCTTTGCGTTGTTCAAAAACGCTCCCGGCGTTTTTGTCCCTGCCGCGGGACGCTTTCCTCTTCTGACCTTGCTCCCTTCGCCTTAAACTTATCGATTGCTTCCAGACTCACCTTGATTTGGCTATGCCACTATTCCAGACTGAGATTTATTCGCCTTTTTTATGGCGCGTTCTTCAGCATATCGACGTGAGGGATCCCATCTTCCAGGTAGTTCTCCCCCACCGCGACAAAGCCATGCTGCCCATAGAAACTTTCCAGATGCGCCTGCGCGGAGAGAAACAGATCGCGGCCCGGCCAGTGCTGCTGACAACTATTGATTGCCTGCTCCATCAGACGATTACCCAGCCGCGCACCGCGCACGCTATCGGATACGATTACCCGGCCGATCTTTACCGGACTGGCCGCATCGGCCGGGGCCAGCAGCCGCGCATAGGCGACCAGCTGGTTGTCGTGCATTCCAAGCAGATGACGGTTGTCACCCTGTAGATCGTCGCCATCCACATCCAGATAGGCGCACTGCTGTTCCACCACAAACACCGCGCAGCGCAGTGCCAGCAGCGCATACAGCTCGGTAGTGGTTAGTTCACGATGATGTTTATCCAGCCAGGTTATGTCCATAGGGTCTCCTTGTCAGCTTACTTACTTTAGCGGATCGGCCTGTGGCGGAACAAATCTCCGCCGCGCGCAGGCAAATTGCGGGCAAAAAAAATCAGGCCCGCAGGCCTGATTGTCTGGTAAGGGTCGAACTTACATCAGCGGCTGGGCCATCTGTACCAGCGTAATCAGTGGCTGCGGGTAGACCCCTAACAGCAGCACCAGAATCGCTGAAATCAGCACCACTACACCGCCAGCGGTAAAGGCCCAGTTAGCAGGCGTATCGCGGGTATGCAGTTCCGGCGGGCTAAGATAGAGGCTCACCGTGACGCGCAGATAGTAGTAGAGGCCAATTGCACTGCCCGCTACCACCGCACCGGTTAACCACCACAGGTGCGCGCTGACGCCCGAGGCGATAACGTAGAATTTACCGATAAAGCCGAGCGTCATCGGGATACCGGCCAGCGACAGCATCATCACCGTCATCACGGCTGACAGGATCGGACGATGCCAGAACAGACCACGATAGGAGTAGAGCGAATCGGCATCCGGACCACGATACGGGCTGGACATCAGGCTGACCACGCCAAACGCGCCGAGGCTGCTGAACAGGTAACCGGCCAGATAAACCCCGGCCGTTTCCAGCGACAGCTGATGATCTTTCACCGCAATCAACGCCACCAGCAGATAACCGAGGTGGGCGATAGAAGAGTAACCCAGCAGGCGCTTGATGTTGCTCTGCGAAATCGCCATCAGGTTACCGAACAGGATCGAGACAAACGCGATCACGCCCAGTACCGTCCGCACCGCTTCACTGTCGGTCACCGGCGCGTACATGAACAGACGCATAATCACGCCGAAGATAGCAATCTTGCTGGCGGTTGCCAGGAAGGTTGAAACCGGCGCAGGCGCACCCTGATAAACATCCGGCGTCCAGAGATGGAACGGCACCAGCGAAAGCTTGAAGCCGAGACCGATGATCATCATGCCCAGACCCACCAGTAACAGCGGCTCCTGAATCATGCTGTCGGTCAGGCTCTTGCCAAGCGTCACGAAGCTCAGGTTACCGGAGTCTGCGTAAATCAGCGCAATACCAAACAGCAGGAACGACGAGGCCGCCGCCGACAGGATGGTGTATTTCAGCGCCGCTTCCAGCGAACGTTTCTGGCGGAAAGCGTAGCCAATCAGACCAAACAGCGGCAGTGACAGCAGCTCAATCCCGATGAACAGCGCCGCCAGATGGTTAGCGCTGGCCAGCACGATGCCACCGAGTGCCGCAATCAGCACCAGCAGATAGAACTCATCTTTGTTGTCGGGGAAATCTGTCAGCCAGGGATAAGCAAAGGTGCAGGTTGCCAGACTCGCCAGTACCACCAGCGCGGTATAGAAAATGGAATAGCCATCAACCCGCAGCAGCGGCGTGACATCCATCGCCCCGACCTGGCCGACAAAGTAGAGTGACAGCAGCGCCAGGTTCAGGCCCACCACCGTTAGCGTGGCGTTAACGAAGTGGTTGCGTCGCCAGGCAATGGACAGCATCACAACCACCACCGTCAATCCGACGATTAACAGCGGCAGCAACGCGATCAATTGTTGAGGAGTTATTGTCATGGCGAATTACGGCCTTGTAGTTGAAATTGAAGCGGTAAACCACTGCTGAATATTGCTCATGGCAGCGTGCGAAGTATCCAGAATCGGCTGTGGATAGACGCCCAGCAGCACCAGCAGCACCACCAGAACCCCGATGGTCAGAAACTCACGCGGCGACATGCCCGGCAGCGGATCTTTCGATTTCGCTTCGCCATAGTAAGCGCGCTGCATCATCACCAGCGAGTAGACCGAGGCGAACACCAGGCCAAAGGTGGCGATGACGATAATCACCGGCACCACCTGGAAGCTGCCGGTCAGAATCATAAATTCGCCGACGAAGTTACCGGTGCCCGGCATCCCGAGGTTAGCCACGGCAAAGAACAGCGACAGGCCAGGGATCCATTTAATCCGTGACCACAAGCCGCCCATCTGACGCATGTCACGGGTATGCAGACGCTCGTACAGCTGACCACACAGGATGAACAGTGCCGCGGCTGACAGGCCGTGCGCAATCATCTGCACTACCGCACCCTGGAACGCCAGCTGGCTGCCGGTGTAGATCGCAATCAGCACAAAGCCCATGTGCGAGATTGAGGTGTAGGCGATCAGACGTTTGATGTCGGTCTGCGAGAACGCCATCCAGGCACCGTAGAAAATACCGATGATGCCTAACCACATGGCAATCGGCGCGAACTCGGCGGAGGCGTTCGGGAACAGCGGCAGGCTAAAGCGCAGTAAACCGTAAGCCGCCGTCTTCAGCAGAATACCGGCCAGGTCGACCGAACCTGCAGTCGGTGCCTGACTGTGTGCATCAGGCAACCAGCCGTGCAACGGAACCACCGGCATTTTCACCGCGAAGGCGATAAAGAAGCCCAGCATCAGCAGATACTCGACACCGCTCGACATTGGCGTTTTCAGCAGCTGCTCGTAGTTAAAGGTCCAGACGCCGGTGGCGTTGTAGTGGACGAAAACCAGTCCCAGAATCGCAATCAGCATCACCAGACCTGACGCCTGGGTATAGATGAAGAATTTGGTGGCGGCGGTAATACGGGTTTTACCGTCAGAGGCTTTATGACCCCAGAGCGCGATGAGGAAGTACATCGGCACCAGCATCATTTCCCAGAAGAAGAAGAACAGGAACATGTCGATGGCAAGGAACACCCCGATCACGCCACCCAGAATCCACATCAGATTCAGGTGGAAAAAGCCCTGATACTTTGAAATCTCATTCCAGGAACAGAGCACCGCCATCAGGCCGAGCAGGCCGGTCAGTACCACCATCAGCAGCGACAGACCGTCGATGGCGACATGGAAGCTGATGCCGAAGCGTGGGATCCACGGTACGGAGAAACTTGACTGCCACTGCGGAATGCCCGCTGCCTGCGTCAGTGAATAGCCTCCCTGCAACCAGAGTTGCAGCGAAAGCGCCAACGTCAGCCCCATGGTGATCAGTGCGATCCAGCGTGGCACCTTCGCGCCGAGGCGCTCGGTCAACCAGCAAATCAGACCACCGACGAAGGGTATGATAATTAGCCAAGGTAATAACACGGCACACTTCCCTTTTCTTTGTCTTAGTTCGGGCTATCTTACTTGCCATTTTGGCTCCCGGCAGTGCTCGCAATCCTCACATACTTCAGTATGCTCCGGTTGCTGTGCGCTGGCGGTAACCAAACTGGCCGCGACGATAACGCCCTTGCTCAGGACAATTTTTGACATTCTCAATGGGCAGATTAGCTAACCTGCCCCGCTCATCAATCTTTAAATCACCAGCAGCAGAGCCAGCACGACCACGGCACCGACACTCATCGACGCAACGTACCAGCGCAGGTACCCGTTTTCACTGACCACCAGACCTTTATTGGCGATACGTGAGAACAGCGCGGGCAGGTTCATCAGGGCATTCAGTGGATCACGTTTCAGCAGCCACGCAATACCGAGGTAAGGTTTGACGAACACTTTGTCGTAAAGCCAGTCGAAGCCCCATGCAGCGAACCACCAGGTACCGAAGAAACGGCCCGGCGCACTGTTAGCGATCTTCGTTACCAGCTCACGTTTGCCCAGCCACAGCGCGGCAGCGATCAGAATGCCGACCACAGCGACCACGCCAGAGGTGATTTCAAGTCCCACTTTACCGGCTTCACCAAACTCATTGGCAGGCAGTACGCCAGCCAGTGGCGGCGTAATCAGCGCGCCGATGAAGGTGGAAAGCAGCAGCAGCACAATCAGTGGCAGATGATGGGTAATGCCTTTACCGGCATGCGCATGAATTTTCTCTTCACCATGGAACACGATGAAGATCATGCGGAAGGTGTAGATAGAGGTCAGGAAAGCGCCCACCAGACCGGCAACCATCAGGTTGATGTGACCGTTGGCCAGTGCGCCAAACAGGATCTCATCTTTACTGTAGAAGCCCGCGGTAATCAGCGGCAGCGCCGCCAGCGCCGCGCCGCCCACCAGGAAGCAGGTATAAACCAGCGGAATGCTCTTACGCAGGCCGCCCATCTTAAAGATGTTCTGCTCATGGTGACAGGCCAGGATCACTGAACCGGAGGAGAGGAACAGTAACGCTTTAAAGAAGGCGTGCGTCATCAGGTGGAAAATCGCCGCATCCCACGCCTGGACGCCCAGCGCCAGGAACATGTAGCCAATCTGGCTCATGGTGGAGTAAGCGAGTACGCGTTTGATATCGGTTTGCACCAGCGCGGCAAAGCCAGCCAGCACCAGGGTAATCGCCCCGATAATGCCGACCAGATGCAGCACTTCCGGCGTCAGCAGGAACAGACCGTGACTACGGGCAATCAGGTAGACACCGGCGGTCACCATGGTCGCGGCGTGGATCAGTGCCGAGACCGGCGTCGGACCGGCCATCGCATCTGCCAGCCAGGTCTGCAGCGGTAACTGCGCCGATTTACCGACCGCGCCGCCCAACAGCATCAGCGTCGCCCACTGCAGCATGTGGTTGTCTGCGGCAAAGTGCGCCGGTGCCAGTTCCATCATCTCGCGGAAGTTCAGCGTGCCCAGCTCGTTGTAGAGAATGAACAGCGCGAACGCCAGAAACACGTCGCCGACACGGGTGATGATGAACGCTTTCATCGCCGCTTTGCCGTTGTCCGGATTGCTGTAGTAGAAGCCGATCAGCAGATAAGAGCAGAGCCCTACCCCTTCCCAGCCGAGATACATCAGCATCAGGTTATCGGCCAGTACCAGAACCACCATGCTGGCGATAAACAGGTTGGTGTAGGCGAAGAAGCGCGAGTAGCCCTCTTCACCGCGCATGTACCAGGAGGCGAACATGTGGATGAAGAAACCGACGCCGGTGACCACTGACAGCATGGTCAGCGACAGGCCGTCCAGCGTCAGGTTCACTTTCATATCAAAATTGCCGACATGCATCCAGGTCCAGAGCGCCTGAGTATAAGCCTGCTGGCCGTTGGCGAAGAAGTCGATGCCGACCATCACCGTGGTCAGCGCCGCCAGTCCTACCGATCCCATACCAATAGCGGCCGACAGATTTTCTGACCAGCGACCACGGGAAAACGCTAACAGCAGGAAGCCGATCAGCGGAAACAGTACTGTTAAATAGAGAAGATTCATCCGCGCATCTCGCTCACAGTGTCAATGTTCAGCGTCTGACGACGACGATAGAGCTGGAGCAGCAGCGCCAGGCCAATACTCGCTTCGGCGGCGGCCAGACTGATCGCCAGGATATACATCACCTGTCCATCGGCCTGCCCCCAGTAGCTCCCCGCAACCACCAGTGCTAAGGCGGCGGCGTTAATCATGATCTCCAGGCCAATCAGCATAAACAGCAGATTGCGGCGGATCACCAGCGAGGTCAGACCAAGGACAAATAGCACGGCAGCAAGTATCAATCCATGTTGTAACGGGATCATGCATTCTCCTTTTTCGCTTGCGCGGCGTCAGAAACGCGGTTGCTGAGAACTTCACCCTGACGATCTTCACGACCGACGTGGAACGCCACTACCAGACCCGCCAGCAGCAGCATTGACGCCAGTTCAACCGCCAGCACGTAAGGACCAAACAGGCTGATGCCGACCGCTTTCGCGTCGATAATGGTGCCGTCAATGCCCTGATCGTTAGCGGTCAGGATGGCGTAGACCATGACTACCAGCAGCAACAGCGAGACCAGGCCAGGCCCAATCCACAGTGACGGACTCAGCCACTCGCGCTCCTGCTTCTCAGTCTGTTTGCCCAGGTTCAGCATCATCACCACGAAGACGAACAGCACCATAATCGCACCGGCGTAAACGATGATCTCCAGCGCGCCGGCAAAATAGGCGCCCATAGAGAAGAAGACGCCGGCAATCGACAGCAGCGAAATGATCAGGTACAGCAACGCATGTACCGGATTAGTGTGGGTAATGACGCGCAACGTCGTCAGCACCGCCACCAGCCCGCAAAGATAAAACGCAAATTCCATGCCTTGCTCCTTAAGGTAATAAGCCTTTGACGTCGATAGGCTTAGCTTCATTTTCCGCTTCGCCTTTATCTTTACCGTCAATCGCCATACCCGCCATGCGGTAGAAGTTGTATTCCGGATATTTACCCGGACCCGAGATCAGCAGATCGTCCTTCTCGTACACCAGATCCTGACGCTTGAACTCACCCAGTTCGAAATCAGGCGTCAGCTGAATCGCCGTGGTCGGACAGGCTTCCTCACACATGCCGCAGAAGATGCAGCGTGAGAAGTTGATGCGGAAGAACTCCGGGTACCAGCGACCATCTTTGGTTTCCGCTTTCTGCAGCGAAATACAGCCGACCGGACAGGCAACGGCGCACAGGTTACAGGCTACGCAACGCTCTTCGCCATCCGGATCGCGGGTTAACACGATGCGGCCGCGATAGCGTGGTGGCAGATAAACCGGCTCTTCCGGGTACATCTGCGTTTCACGTTTGGCGAAGGCGTGCAGGCCAATCAGCCAGATACTGCGGACTGTCGTGCCGAAGCCAACGACAATATCTTTTAAAGTCATTTGTTAACCCCTTACTGCGCTGTGTAGAGAATCACTGCGGCGGTCGCCAGCAGGTTCAACAGCGTCAACGGCAGACACACTTTCCAGCCGAACGACAGCACCTGGTCATAGCGTGGACGCGGAAGCGCAGCACGAATCAGGATGAACATCATCATAAAGAACGCCGTTTTCAGGGCGAACCAGATGAACGGCGGCAGGAATGGGCCATGCCAGCCACCAAAGAACAGCGTGACGATCAGCGCCGACACGGTGGTAATCGCCACATATTCGCCGACAAAGAACAGGCCGAACTTCATACCGGCATATTCAATGTGGTAACCATCGGCCAGTTCCTGCTCGGCTTCCGGCTGGTCAAATGGATGACGGTGACACACCGCAACGCCAGCAATACAGAAGGTTACGAAGCCGAAGAACTGCGGAATGATGTTCCACAGGTGCGTCTGGCTGTTGACGATATCGTTCATGTTGAACGAGCCCGCCTGCGCCACCACACCCATCAGCGACAGCCCGAGAAACACTTCGTAGCTCAGCGTCTGCGCCGAAGCACGCATCGCACCCAGCAGCGAGTATTTGTTGTTACTCGACCAGCCAGCGAACAGCACGGCGTAGACCGCCAGGCCCGCCATCATCAGGAAGAACAGCAGACCGATATTCAGGTCCGTCACCATCCAGGTCGGCGAAACCGGCACAATCGCAAACGCCAGCAGCAGCGACACGAAAGCGATAACCGGTGCCAGGGTGAAAATGAAGCGGTCGGTAAACGGCGGGACCCAGTCCTCTTTAAAGAACATTTTGATCATATCCGCCACCAGCTGCAGCGATCCGCCCCAGCCTACCCGGTTCGGTCCGTAACGGTTCTGGAACAGGCCGAGCAGACGACGCTCGGCAAAGCTCATGAACGCGCCACAGGCCACCACCACCAGCAGAATGACGATGGCTTTACCGATGGCCAGCAGAATGTCGATAACATCCGGTGTTAACCAGCTCATTGCGCCGTCTCCTGCAGTTTGTCGATTTTTCCGTTCGCCAGGAACGGCGGTACACCCGGCATGCCCAGCGGCAGGCCAATCTGTCCCGCCTGCAGTGACGCTGAGAAACGGACCGGCAGACGTACGGTTTCACCGGCACAGGTAAACTCAACGGCTGCGCCGTTGTTAACACCCAGTTTCGCCGCATCATCCGGGTTAATCACCAGCATCGGCTGCGCCATGCGCTGCTGGAATACCGGCGAACGCTGTGACATCTCTTCACTGCCAAACAGCTGATAGTAAGGTGCCACGCGCCACTGCGTTTCGCTGACAAACGCCGCAGGGACGTTGCTGAACCACGGCAGCTGGGCGGCGCTGGCTTCAAACAGGCGTACGCCCGGATCGCCATTACGCAGTTTACCGCCCACTTCAACCTGGAATTTGTTCCACGCCTGCGGTGAGTTCCAGCCCGGTGCCCAGGCAAACGGAATCTGCGAACGTGGCGCGCCTGGCTGGTTGTTGCCTTCCATTGAGAAGGCGAACATGGTGTCCTGATCCTGCGGCTGACGCGGTTCGTGCACGCTGATGTTGGCGCGCGCGGCGGTACGGCCACTGGAACGGTGCGGTGAACGCGACAGTTTCTGCCCGCGAATACGGAAGCTGGCATCCGGCGCCGCATCCTTGATGCCGGCCAGCTGTGGCAGATGACTCACCACCGCATCGATCACGTGGTCCAGCTGCGTCCAGTCGACGTGACGACTTTCCAGCGTGCTGTGCAGCGAATGCAGCCAGCGCCAGCTTTCAAGCATCACAATGCTGTTGTCGTAGTAGGAAGGATCGTAAACCTGGAAGAAACGCTGTGCGCGGCCTTCATGGTTAATCGAGGTTCCGTCACTTTCGGCGAAGCTGGCGGTCGATAACACCAGCCCGGCTTTCTCCAGCGTAGCGGTACGCTGATGATCCACCACAATCACGTTGGTGGTCTGTGCCAGTGCCGCATCAACCAGCGCTTTCGGTGCATGGCGATAGAGATCGTTTTCCAGCACCACCAGCGCATCGGCTTCACCGTTGCTCAGTTGCTCCAGCGCGCTTTCCAGCGTATTGCCGCCCATCAGGCCAAGACCCACACTGTTGGCATGTCCCGCCAGCAGCGTTATCCCGACATCGGCACCGCGCGCTTTCAGCGCTTTGGCCACGTTGGCAGCCGCTTCGATCATCGCGCTGCTGCCGGAATGGGTACCGGAAATGATTAACGGTTTTTTCGCGCCGGCCAGCGCCTGCACGATAACATCCATCTTGCCGTTCAGTTTGCTGTCGAAATCGGTCACCGCCGGAGCAGTTTCATCCAGCGCGTTGGCGATGGCGAAACCGAGGCGCGCCTGATCTTCAACCGGTGCACGGTAGCTCCAGGCAGCGATATCATCCAGACGGGTTTCATCGACGTTAGTGATAAACAGCGGATGTTTGGCGTTCTGACCGATGTTGAGAATCGCTGCAATCTGCCAGTCTGCCACTTTCTGGGCGGCAGCCATGTCGCGCGCCTTGCCTTTAACGGCCTGACGCACTGACAGCGCCACGCGTGCGCCAACCTGGGTCAGATCTTCACCCAGCACCAGCACCGCATCGTAGCTTTCAATTTCGCGCAGCGATGGCGTGTAGATCCCGCCTTCACGCAGTACTTTCAGCATCAGTTCCAGCCGGGCCTGTTCGCCAGCCGGCATCCCGGTGGAGAAGTTTTCGGCGCCAACCAGCTCACGCAGCGCAAAGTTGCTTTCAACACTGGCGCGCGGCGAACCGATACCAATCACTTTTTTCGCCTGACGCAACAGATCTGCGCCGGCATTAACTGCCTGTTCTGCGTTCAGCGTCACCCAGTCGTTGCCGCGCAGCAGCATCGGCTGGCGGGGACGATCTTTGCGGTTAACGTAGCCGTAACCAAAACGGCCACGGTCACACAGGAAGTAGTGGTTTACCGTGCCGTTGTAGCGGTTCTCAATGCGGCGCAGCTCCCCGTAACGCTCACCCGGACTGGTGTTACAGCCAACGCTGCACTGCTGGCAGATGCTCGGAGCAAACTGCATATCCCATTTACGGTTATAGCGTTCAGAGTGGGTTTTATCGGTGAACACGCCGGTCGGGCAGATCTCAACCAGGTTACCGGAGAATTCGCTCTCCAGCGTGCCATCTTCCGGGCGACCGAAATAGACGTTGTCGTGCGCGCCATAGACCCCGAGATCTTTGCCGTCGGCATAATCTTTGTAGTAACGCACACAGCGATAGCAGGCGATACAGCGGTTCATCTCGTGAGAAATGAACGGGCCAAGATCCTGATTGCGGTGGGTACGTTTGGTGAAGCGATAACGGCGGAAGCTGTGGCCGGTCATCACTGTCATATCCTGCAGGTGACAGTTACCCCCTTCTTCACAGACCGGGCAGTCGTGCGGGTGGTTGGTCATCAGCCACTCCACCACGCTTTCGCGGAACTCTTTCGCTTCGCCATCGTCGATGGAGATAAATGTGCCGTCAGAAGCCGGCGTCATGCAGGACATGACAAGACGGCCGCGGGTATCTTCGGCATTCTGGAATTGCTTTACCGCGCACTGGCGGCAGGCCCCAACGCTTCCCAGCGCCGGATGCCAGCAAAAATAAGGAATATCAAGGCCCAGAGAGAGACACGCCTGTAGCAGGTTGTCCGCTCCGTTCACATCATACTCTTTACCGTCTACATGGATTGTAGCCATAGTGACATGCTTCCGTAAGGCTCGTCAGAAACGAGCGTTAATCAAATTCTTGCCCCGACACACTGCGATTATCGGGGCGGCGGCACCAGGCCTGATTCCGTGTGCTGCGGCGAATTACCAGCGCGCTTTCAGCAGGTTTGGCTGAATCCCGCCAATCGCGCGGGTATTACCGAACACCTGCGGCGCAATGCCGGCTTCAAACTCTTCACGGAAATATTTAATCGCACTCTGCAGCGGCTCAACCGCACCCGGCGCGTGTGCGCAGAAGGTTTTACCCGGGCCGAGCTGACGGCAGAGTTGCTGTAAGGTTTCGATGTCGCCTGGCTGACCCTGCTTCTGCTCCAGCGCGCGCAGAATTTTTACGCTCCACGGCAGACCGTCACGGCATGGCGTACACCAGCCGCACGATTCACGGGCGAAGAACTCTTCAAGATTACGCACCAGCGAAACCATGTTGATTTCATGATCGACTGCCATCGCCAGCGCGGTTCCCAGACGGCTGCCGGCTTTACCAATGCTGGCAAACTCCATCGGCAGATCCAGGTGCTCATCCGTCAGGAAGTCGGTCCCTGCCCCGCCTGGCTGCCAGGCTTTGAAGCGCAGTCCGTCACGCATCCCGCCGGCGTAATCTTCCAGAATTTCACGTGCAGTAATGCCGAACGGCAGTTCCCAGACGCCAGGATTTTTCACCCGACCGGAAAAGCCCATCATCTTGGTGCCGGCGTCGTCACTTTTCGAGATGCCTTTGTACCAGTCGACGCCGTTTGCCAGGATGGCCGGCACGTTTGACAACGTTTCCACATTGTTAACGCAGGTCGGTTTACCCCATGCGCCCGCACTCGCCGGGAACGGCGGTTTGGAACGCGGGTTAGCACGACGGCCTTCCAGCGAGTTAATCAGTGCTGTCTCTTCGCCGCAGATATAACGACCCGCGCCGGTGTGCACAATCAGTTCGAAGTCAAAACCGGTGCCGAGAATGTTTTTACCGAGATAGCCCGCTTCGGTGGCTTCAGCAATCGCCCGGCGCAGATGCACCGCAGCTTCAATGTATTCGCCACGCAGGAAGATGTAGCCACGGTAAGCCTTCAGCGCAAAGGCACTGATCAGCATCCCTTCCACCAGCTGGTGAGGCATCTGCTCCATCAGCAGGCGGTCTTTATAGGTGCCCGGCTCCATTTCATCGGCGTTACACAGCAGGTAACGGATGTTCATCGACTCATCTTTCGGCATCAGGCTCCACTTCAGGCCGGTGGAGAAGCCCGCACCGCCGCGCCCTTTCAGGCCAGAGTCTTTTACTGCCGCCACGATTTCGTCAGGTGACATGCTGTTTAACGCTTTTTCAGCGCCGGCATAACCGTTTTTACTGCGGTATTCATCAATCCACACCGGCTGCTTGTCGTCGCGCATCCGCCAGGTAAGAGGATGGGTTTCAGCAGTACGAATGATAGTTTTCAATGTCATTGATACTGCTCCAGCAAAGTGGCGATGCCTTCAGGCGTCAGATGCACGTGGGTGTCTTCATCCACCATCATCGTTGGCCCTTTATCGCAGTTGCCCAGACAGCAGGTCGGCAGCAGGGTAAAGCGTCCGTCCGCCGTGGTCTGGCCCGGTTTGATATTCAGATTCTGTTCCAGCGCAGCCTGAATGCCCTGATAGCCGGTGATGTGACACACCACGCTGTCGCAGTAACGGATGACATGGCGGCCAACCGGCTGACGGAAGATCTGGCTATAGAATGTCGCCACACCTTCCACATCACTGGCCGGAATGCCCAGCACCTCAGCGATAGCGTGAATCGCGCCATCCGGCACCCAGCCGCGCGCTTTCTGCACGATCTTCAGCGCTTCGATTGAGGCTGCACGCGCATCTTCATAGTGGTGTTTTTCGTGCTCAATGGCGTGATGTTCTTCCGCGCTCAGCACGAAGACCTCGTTGGGGTCGATCGTTTTAATGGCAATGTGTTGATCGTGCATAATTAGCGGTCCACGTCTGACATAACAAAATCGATACTACCGAGGTATACGATCAGGTCGGATACCAGGCTGCCGCGGATGACTGAAGGAATCTGCTGCAGATGCGGGAAGCTGGGCGTACGCACGCGGGTGCGGTAGCTCATGGTGCTGCCGTCGCTGGTCAGGTAGTAACTGTTGATCCCTTTGGTCGCTTCAATCATCTGGAAGGATTCGTTGGCCGGCATTACCGGGCCCCACGAGACCTGCAGGAAGTGGGTGATCAGCGTTTCAATATGCTGCAACGTCCGCTCTTTCGGCGGCGGTGTGGTCAGCGGGTGATCGGCTTTGAACGGCCCTTCCGGCATGTTGTTCAGGCACTGCTCAAGAATACGCAGCGACTGCCACATCTCTTCCATCTTCAGCTGGACGCGGCTGTAAGCATCACTGATGCCGGAACCGATTGGGATTTCGAAATCGAAGTTTTCGTAGCCGGAGTACGGACGCCATTTACGCACGTCAAAGTCGAGACCGGTGGCGCGCAGACCAGCACCGGTGGTGCCCCACGCCAGCGCTTCTTCCATGTTGTACGCGGCAACGCCTTTGGAACGACCTACCAGCACGCTGTTACGCAGGGCGGCTTTGTCATATTCCTTCAGGCGCTTCGGCATCCAGTCAAGGAAGTCACGCAGCAGACGTTCCCAGCCTTTCGGCAGGTCGTGCGCCACGCCGCCAATGCGGAACCACGCCGGGTGCATACGGAAGCCGGTAATGGCTTCAACCACGTCATAAATTTTCTGGCGATCGGTAAAGGCAAAGAACACCGGCGTCATGGCGCCAACGTCCTGAATAAAGGTCGAAATGTAGAGCAGATGGCTATTGATACGGAACAGTTCTGACAGCATCACGCGGATCACGTTAACGCGATCCGGTACCACGATACCGGCCAGTTTCTCTACTGCCAGCACATAAGGCATCTCATTGACGCAACCGCCAAGATATTCGACGCGGTCGGTGTAAGGAATGTAGCTGTGCCACGACTGACGCTCACCCATCTTTTCGGCACCGCGATGGTGATAACCGATGTCAGGTACGCAGTCGACGATCTCTTCGCCATCCAGCTGCAGAATGATACGGAAGGCCCCGTGCGCCGACGGGTGGTTAGGACCAAGGTTGAGGAACATGAAGTCCTCATTGGCGGTGCTGCGCTTCATGCCCCAGTCTTCAGGCTTGAAAGTCAGCGCCTCCATCTCCAGATCTTCTTTCTGTTTGGTCAGCGTAAACGGATCGAATTCGGTGGCGCGCGCCGGGTAGTCCTTGCGCAGCGGGTGACCTTCCCAGGTCGGCGGCATCATAATGCGGGTCAGGTGCGGGTGACCATCAAAGGTCACGCCAAACATCTCCCAGGTCTCACGCTCATACCAGTTGGCATTCGGGAAAAGGCGGGTGAGGGTCGGCAGGTGCATATCATTTTCAGATAACGCTACCTTGAGCATGATGTCGCGATTACGTTCAATCGACAGCAGATGATAGAAAACGGAAAAATCCGCAGCAGGTAAGCCTGCGCGGTGGGTACGTAAACGCTCATCCATGCCATGCAGGTCATACAGCATGACGTAAGGCTTGGGTAATTTACGCAGGAACTCGGTGATTTCCAGTAGCTGTTCACGCTTCACCCAGACTACCGGAATACCGGTGCGGGTCGCCTGAACGGTAAAGGCATCCGGCCCAAAACGGTTACGCAACTCGCCGATCACCGGGTCATCCAGGTGATCACGGGTTTGCCATGAAGGCTGAGCGAGATCTTGCGTGGTCAAATCTGTCATACGTTACTCACCATTCCGGCCTGGTCTCAGGCACTCAAATGAAGGCGTCAGGATGGGGCCATGCATTAAATTGTGATGTTCTGCTGCAGGCGCGGTTTGCCATCCATACGGTTAACTTACACTTCGTCCGGGCTACGCAGGTTAGTGACCGCAATGCGCTCACCGCGTTTTCTCTCACGCTCGGATTGCATGTTGGCGCGGTAAACCCCCTGATCGCCGACCACCCAGGAGAGCGGACGGCGCTCTTTGCCGATCGACTCCTGCAACAGCAGCAGCGCCTGCATATAGGCTTCCGGACGCGGCGGGCAGCCAGGAATGTACACATCAACCGGCAGGAATTTATCCACGCCCTGCACCACGGAATAGATGTCATACATGCCGCCGGAGTTAGCGCAGGCACCCATTGAGATCACCCATTTCGGCTCCAGCATCTGGTCATACAGACGCTGAATCACCGGGGCCATTTTGGTAAACGGCGTACCGGCGATTACCATAAAGTCGGCCTGACGAGGCGAGGCACGCATAACTTCGGCACCGAAACGTGCCACGTCATGCACTGCGGTAAACGAGGTCGTCATCTCTACATAACAACAGGAGAGGCCGAAGTTGTAAGGCCACAGGGAGTTTTTACGTCCCCAGTTCACCATGTCGTGCAGGGCATTTTCGAGTTTGCCCATGTAAACGCTGCGATGAACGTGCTGCTCCAGCGGATCGCTGACGATTTCCTGCTTTTGCAGAGGATAACGGTCGTTCTCACCACCGTTCGGGTCTATGCGGGTGAGCGTATAGTCCATCTTATTGCCTCTCTTTTACTGCTTGTGAGGATTGGTGTGACTGATCGTGGTGGTTTTAACCACGACGCGACGACGTGCAGGAGCCCAATCGAGTGCGCCGATGCGTACCAGATAGACTAAGCCCGCCAGGAGCACCAAAATGAAAATTGCGGCTTCCACAAAGCCGACCCAGCCGCTTTCGCGGATTGAGGTCGCCCATGCGTATAAAAAGAGGGCTTCGACGTCGAAGATGACGAAAAACATCGCAACCAGATAAAATTTTGCCGACAGGCGGATGTGGGTATCGCCCACTGACTCGATGCCCGATTCGAACGGCGTGTCTTTATGACGCGCGCGTGCTCTGCCGCCAAGCAGCCATCCTCCGGTCAACATGAAAGCACACAGGCCAAATGCGATGACGATAAATACGATAAACGCCCAATGCTGAGCGATGATTTCGGTGGTAGTTGACATACTCATTGCTTACTCATCAAAAGTGGCGCTGGCATCCTGCACGCGTTTCCCGCAGCAAACTGACCACATCGATTCAAGGGAAGGATAAAAACCTTTTAAACGTCGCTGTTATTCTTAAATAAACAGCAATTTTATGGGGTTTTTTACTCCTTTCTATAACCTTTTGTCAACTTTGACAAAAGTATCCAAACATTATTTCACACCTGCATCATATTATTAACAAATGATGCCCCGCTTTCCAGCTAAATCGCTTCAGTCTGTGGGGTTAATTTTAGTGTAGCGGGTATTTACATGCATGGATCGTGCATTTAACAAACATATTTTGACAGGTATCACTGTGTTTTCCTTCCCCTTAGCAGGGGTATTTTCTTGATCCAGAACACACTTCTGCCCTTTTTGCGTTAAATTTCTCCGTTTTTTAGCACTAGCCGAAACATAACGTCCGTTTTTTTGGTGGGTAAATTTCAGATAGCGCAAAGATGAAATTAATTGCAACCCGTGACTATTGAAAAAGATGATTCAGGGGGAAATTCAGAGGGTCAGGAAGGTAGCGGCAGGCAAAAAAAAGCCTCTCGCTCTGCTTACAGAATGAAAGGCTTTTTTATCGGGGTTTTGATGCGCGCATTCTGCGCATTATTTGCGCAGCATGGAGGCAGCAAAATTATTCTTCGTCATCCAGTAACAGAGTACCGTCAGGATTAGCGCTCAGGTTGTACGGATCGTTGGTGGACTGCATGGCATTAAAGATCGCCAGCGCCAGTTCATTATCGCTGTCAGGATTACGACACAGCAGATACTGCGTATCTGGCAGAACCGGCAGCCCTTCCGCTGCACCCATTACCCGCAGTTCCGGACTCATCATCTCTACCGGGCGTGCCGTCACACCCAATCCTGCTTTAACCGCAGCACGTACCGCAGCCAGCGTCGACGCGACATACGAAATACGCCATGGGATGCCCGCTTCGTTGAGGTGATCGATCGCCATATCGCGATAAGGGCTTGGCTCATCCAGCAATACCAATGGAATGGCTTCACCACGCTGGAAGATGTAATCCGCCGCGCAATACCACAAGGTTGGCGAGGTGCGCAGCACCTGATAGGTGAAATTGCCCGGGCTGGAGGTGGTGACCACAAGGTCCACTTCGCCCTGATTGAGCATTTCCATCATGAAAGGGTTACGTTTTACCCGTACATCAATCGCCAGTTTCGGATAAACCGAGGTTACGCGGTTTAGCAGGAACGGCAGAATGGTGTCAGAGGTGTCATCGGAAGCGCCAATAGTCAGCACACCCTGAATATTGCTGTACATCAGAGAGGTGCAGGCTTCGTCGTTAAAACGAAGGATTTTTCTGGCGTAACCTAACAGCTGGATCCCGTGCTCTGTTAACAGCTTATTACGTCCATGTCTGGCAAACAGCTCTTTACCTACCAATTGCTCCAGACGTTGCATCTGCTGGCTGACTGCTGACTGGGTTCTGCAGACCGCTGCAGCCGCCGCAGCAAAAGTATTCAGGTCAGCAACGGCAACGAAGGTTCTCAGCAGATCGAGGTCGAGATTCAGTATCGGACGATTTGCATTAGTCATGTTTTTTCTTCACTTATTAGGTTTTTACGAACTACTACCCTGGTGTTATTACTAAGCTTATCAAAGTGATAAACAGTAATGGTGCTCAATGACAGTCCTGTGTTGAGACTGACACAAAAAATTTCACGAACGTTTACAGACCGCTGATGACCCCTAGAAAGCTAAAGATCCACAGGGTCGGAAGACAGATACAACTTCTGAACCGAAGGCGCGGGGTGCGCGTATGCAGGAAGCTGCGTAGTTGTCTTATTCCCACCCAAAAAGGCCAGGCGGGACAGAATGCGTGATGGGGCGACGCATTAAGCGGAGCGGCCATACACACTAAATAATAAATTATACTTAATCATTTTTGACTTCAAAATGGAAATGATTTTGTGAAAACCGCTGTAAATTTTGTGCTAAAGGCGTTTCCAGCACATCCTGGCAGCGTATCGCTTTCTTTTCATCCCGCCGGTGAAGAAAATTTCAGCAGAGAAGCAACAGACGATACGCTGAATTGCGCTTATCTGCTGCCATCCGGCCCTGATCATGTGGCACTTCTCCGGGAATCACAGGGTGATGGCCGCACCAATCTTTAACAGTCTTAAGCCGTAAGTGAAATCGCCCTGCCCTGAACGGTCATTATTTAACCATCAATAAAATATCGTTTAACTATTTCCCACAGTGTGTATTTCAAAAGCGAGGAAAGGTTCCGCCGCCATAAGTTCCAAAAATGTTTCATAATGTGCGAAAGGACAGCGGATTCCGCCTCCCATTATTAGCTCAAAATATCGTTTAATCATTCTAATGTGGATAGTTTAACTAATTATTACGTTAACAAATATCTTTTGCACTACACGCGACCGGAAAAGTTGCTGAACGCGCCAAAACCGAGCGGCACCCTTCTTTTGTGTCCGTGAGGAGAGTACATTGTGCTGGTTTGATTTCTGCGGCAGCCAAAAGGATTCTGCCCATTAAGGCGATAACAATGACTTTTCAGATTGATAAATCCGGTAAGCTGGATAACGTTTGCTACGACATCCGTGGCCCGGTATTGAAAGAGGCTAAGCGCCTCGAAGAAGAAGGCAACAAGGTTCTTAAACTGAACATCGGCAATCCAGCGCCGTTTGGCTTCGAAGCCCCTGATGAAATTCTGGTGGATGTGATCCGTAACCTGCCGAGCGCGCAGGGTTATTGCGACTCCAAAGGCCTCTATTCCGCCCGCAAAGCGATCATGCAGCATTACCAGGCGCGTGACATGCGCGATGTCACCGTAGAAGATATCTATATTGGTAATGGCGTCTCTGAGTTAATCGTGCAGGCGATGCAGGCCCTGCTGAACAGTGGCGATGAAATGCTGGTGCCGGCACCCGACTATCCGTTATGGACCGCGGCCGTGTCGCTGTCGAGCGGTAAAGCGGTGCACTATCTGTGTGACGAATCGGCTGACTGGTTTCCCGACCTGGACGATATCCGCAGTAAGATCACCCCGCGCACTCGCGGCATCGTCATCATCAACCCGAATAACCCCACCGGTGCGGTTTACAGCAAAGAGCTGCTGTTAGAGATTGTCGACATTGCCCGTCAGCATAACCTGATCATTTTCGCCGATGAGATTTACGACAAAATTCTTTACGACGAAGCCCAGCATCACTGTATCGCCGCTCTGGCACCCGATCTGCTGACCGTCACCTTCAACGGCCTGTCGAAAACCTATCGCGTTGCGGGCTTCCGTCAGGGCTGGATGGTGCTGAACGGCCCGAAAAAACATGCTAAAGGCTACATTGAGGGGCTGGAGATGCTCGCCTCAATGCGTCTGTGCGCCAACGTACCGGCTCAGCATGCGATTCAGACTGCGCTGGGGGGTTACCAGAGTATCAGTGAATTTATCGTGCCTGGTGGTCGTCTGTATGAGCAGCGCCAGCGCGCATGGGAACTGATTAACGACATTCCCGGCGTCAGCTGCGTCAAACCCCAGGGTGCGCTGTATATGTTCCCGCGCATCGATGCGAAAAAATTCAACATCTTTGACGATCAGAAGATGGTGCTGGATTTCCTGCTGCAGGAAAAAGTTCTGCTGGTGCAGGGCAGCGCCTTTAACTGGCCGTGGCCGGATCACCTGCGCATCGTTACCCTGCCGCGCGTCGATGACCTGGAAATGGCGATCAATAAATTTGGCCGTTTCCTGCAAGGCTACCGTCAATAATCTCAGCCGCGTATACTGACGCTATTTGGGGAGAGCCGGTCTCTCCCCTGTCGGCTCACAGGAACGCTCATGACTCAAAGCCACTTTTTTGCCCACCTCTCCCGCCTTAAGCTGATCAATCGCTGGCCGCTGATGCGCAATGTGCGTACCGAAAACGTCTCTGAGCACAGTCTGCAGGTGGCGATGGTGGCGCACGCCCTGGCGGTGATTAAAAATCTGAAATTCAACGGTACGCTTAACGCCGATCGCATCGCTATGCTGGCGCTCTATCATGATGCCAGCGAAGTGCTGACCGGCGATCTGCCGACGCCGGTGAAGTATTACAATGCGCAGATTGCCCATGAATATAAAAAGATTGAAAAAATTGCCCAGCAGAAGCTGATCGAGATGCTGCCTGAGGAGTTTCAGGCGATCTATCGCCCGTTGATTGATGAGCATCTGCACAGTGAAGAAGAACAGGCGGTAGTAAAGCAGGCCGATGCGCTCTGTGCTTATGTGAAGTGTCTGGAAGAACTCTCCGCCGGCAATAATGAATTTTTGCTGGCGAAGGCGCGGCTGGAAACGACGCTGGCGCAACGTCGCTCACCGGAAATGGATTACTTCGTTGAGGTATTTATTCCCAGTTTCAGCCTGTCACTGGATGAGATTTCACAGGATACGCCGCTCTGAATCTGGCGGCGCAGTGAGGCTATTACGCCTTGCGCCCAATGCTGAACTGGCCGCTGCTCTGTCGGTTGACGATTAACGACTCGAGCGACGACAGCTGCAGCGTGACGTCATTCAGTCGCGGCGTTTCAGCCGGTGCATTGACTGCAATCACCGCACAGCCGGCATTCAGACCGGATAAAATCCCGGCGGGCGCATCCTCAACCACGACGCATGACGTTGCCGCTAAGTCAAGCTTTTCAGCGCCCAGCAGATAAGGGTCCGGTTCCGGTTTGCCCTTTGCCACCTGCTCCGCGGTGATAAACACCGCCGGCTGCGGTAAGCCAGCGGCTTTATGCCGCGCATGCGCCACCGGTACCGAACCTGAAGTGACAATCGCCCACGGGATCTGCAGTTCGTTCAGCGTGTTCAACAACGCGTGGGCGCCAGGCAGGGCCTGAACGCCATCCGTATCGGCTGCCTCTGCTTGTTCCAGCGCAATAAACTCTGCCTGAATAGCCGCTTCCGGCTGACCAGCCATAAAGTGACGCAGTGAGGTGATCGCCTGTTTGCCATGAATAAACGCCAGGATCTCTTCCGCTGCAATGCCGTGGCGGGCGCCCCACTGGCTCCAGGCACGTTCAACTGCAGGCAATGAATCCACTAAGGTGCCGTCTAAATCAAATAGAAAACCACTGTAGGTCACGCGTCACTCCTCATCAGGCATTAATCACTTGCGCAATTTCATTGGCGCTTAAATGGTACTGTCGCGGACAAGTCTGCCATAAAGCCAGCATGCGTTGATACTTTTCCCACATCGGCGTCTGGGCATTAAAGCCGTGCGTGCCGGAATCAAAATGGGTATAGCGCCCTTCGCTGTTCACCATAAAGCGCACGTAGCCCAGATAGCGCGCTTCGGTTGCGGCATCAAAACCGAGGAACGCCAGACGCCGCTCCTCGAGCGTGCCGCTATCTTTGAGGTTCGACCAGGAGACGTGCAGCGCATGGTGCATCTCCATAATGTCGATGATGGTCCGGCAGGTCTCTTCGCTGAGTTCGCCGAACTCTTTGTCCAGCTCGCGCATCTGCAGCGCGTAGCCGCGTTCGATAATGGTTTGATAGCGGCGGAAGCGCTCGGCATTTTCTGGCTCAAGCATCGCCATGATTTTGTACTGGTTGGTAAGGATCAAACGCTGTGCATGGGTCATTTCCATCATTCACTCCCGGCCAGAGCCGCTCAGGTAACAGACAATGCGGAAATGATCACACAGCGTTAGCGATACGGAAATCTCCGTATCGCCTTTCTTTGATCTGGCTGCAGGTTAACCGGTATTTTAGTCAAAAACCCGGTATAACTCAGAGGTCGTCGAGGAAGGTGCGGTCCAGCTGTTTGAAGGCGCGTTTCAGCACGTCAGCCAGCGCCTGATAGGTTGGTTTGCCCTCAACCGGGGCGATCGCCTGACCCGCTTCTTCCAGCTTTGCGCGGACTTCGTGGAACCAGTTAAGCAAGGTGGGCGGAAGCGGCGTAATAGAACGTTTTCCCAGCCACCACAAGCCCTGCATCGGCAAGCTGCAGGCAAACAGCGCAGTCGCAACTGCCGGGCCAAGCTGACCGCCCATGGCAATCTGCCAGGTTAGCGTGAAAATCGCTAAAGGTGGCATAAAGCGAATGGCAAAGCGCGTCGCTGATGAGACACGGTTTTCAGGGAACACCGGTGCCAGGCGCTTGTCAGCCGGCCAGGTCTTCATATAGTGCTGTCCGCGCTGAAACATCCGGAACCAACTGGTACTGCCCGATTCATTCGCCATGGCTCACCTCAACTAATACTGCAAAGATTAAAAAATAGTTATAACTACACAACTTTACGTGACATCCTTCAATTTTTTTTGTCTTTAAAGGTGACTCCAGCTATTCTGACGCCGTTTCGACACCTTTCTGGCAGCGACCAGCGCCTTTGGGAAGAGGAGAGGTCAGGTTTCGACAAATAAATTTCAAATTTTTGCGTAAAATTACCAAAATTTTTTGCGGAAAAGCAGAATTCTGACTACCGCATGATGTTTATCATTAATCTACCAGCTTTCATGGGCTACGCTGATAGTCTGATTGCGTTTTTTTTAGCCACTCTCTAAAAATAGGTACTTCCATGTCGAGTAAGTTAGTTCTGGTCCTGAACTGTGGCAGCTCTTCCCTTAAGTTTGCCATCCTCAATCCTGCCAGCGGTGACGAATTTTTGTCTGGCCTGGCGGAATGCTTTCATCTTCCTGAAGCGCGTATCAAATGGAAGCTGGACGGTCAAAAACAGGAAGCCCCTCTCGGTGCCGGCGCAGCGCATAGCGAAGCACTGAATTTCATTGTTAAAACCATTCTGGCACAAAAACCAGCGCTTTCGGCACAAATTGCTGCAATCGGCCATCGCATCGTTCACGGCGGCGAGAAACTGACCCAATCAGTGGTGATTACTGAAGAAGTGATCCAGGGCATTAAAGACGCCTCTTCCTTTGCCCCGCTGCATAATCCAGCGCACCTGATCGGTATCGATGAGGCGATGAAAAACTTCCCGCATCTGTCAGATAAGAATGTCGCGGTATTTGACACCGCTTTCCATCAGACAATGCCGGAAGAGTCCTACCTTTATGCGCTGCCGTACAAATTGTATAAAGAGCACGGCGTTCGTCGCTATGGCGCGCACGGCACCAGTCACTATTACGTGACGCATGAAGCGGCCAAAATGCTCAACAAGCCGCTGGCATCGCTCAACATCATTACCTGTCACCTCGGCAACGGCGGTTCGGTTTCCGCGATCCGCAACGGCGAATGCGTTGATACCTCAATGGGCCTGACGCCGCTGGAAGGCCTGGTGATGGGCACCCGCAGTGGTGATATCGATCCGGCGATCATCTTCTTCCTGCACGACACCCTCGGCATGAGCGTTGATGCAATCAACAAGTTGCTGACCAAAGAGTCTGGACTGTTAGGGCTGACTGAAGTGACCAGCGACTGCCGTTATGTTGAAGAAAACTACACCACTAAAGAAGATGCGAAGCGCGCGATGAATGTGTTCTGCCATCGCCTGGCCAAATACATCGGCAGCTACACCGCGCTGATGGAAGGTCGCCTTGACGCCGTTATCTTCACCGGCGGTATCGGTGAAAACGCCGCGATGGTGCGCGAACTGACGCTGAAAAAACTGGCGCTGCTCGGATTCGATGTGGATCACGATCGTAACCTGGCAGCCCGCTTCGGTCAGTCCGGCTACATCAATAAAGAGGGCACCCGCCCGGCGCTGGTTATCCCAACCAACGAAGAGTTGGTCATCGCCCAGGACGCCGCGCGTCTGACCGCGTAATCGCTTCTCTCCGTCAGCTCAGGCTGACGGAGTTGTTTTTGACACCCTGCAATTCCTGAGAGGTTCAATCGTGTCACGTACAATTATGCTCATTCCGACCGGCACCAGCGTCGGCCTGACCAGCGTCAGCCTTGGCGTTATTCGCGCCATGGAACGTAAAGGCGTGCGGCTTAGCGTCTTCAAGCCGATTGCTCAGCCGCGCTCTGGCGGTGATACACCGGATCAGACCACCACCATTATCCGTAAAAACTCGTCGATTCCTGCTGCTGAACCGCTGCAGATGGCACGCGTTGAATCTCTGCTGGGCTCTAACCAGCAGGACGTGCTGATGGAAGAGATCATCTCCCGTTATCATGCCAACACCCAGGATGCCGAAGTGGTGCTGGTTGAAGGTCTGGTGCCGACCCGTAAGCATCAGTTCGCCAACGCGCTGAACTACGAAATCGCCAAAACGCTGAACGCGGAAATCGTCTTCGTAATGGCGCTGGGTAATGACTCTCCGGCACAGCTGAAAGAACGCATTGAGCTGACGCAAAGCAGCTTCGGCGGACAGAAAAATAAAAACATCACTGGCGTGATCATCAACAAACTTAACGCGCCGGTGGATGAACAGGGGCGTACCCGCCCTGACCTGTCAGAAATTTTTGATGACTCGTCAAAAGCCAGCATCGCGAACATCGATCCGAAACAGCTGTTCTCCGATAGCCCGCTGCCGGTATTGGGCTGCGTGCCGTGGAGCTTTGATCTGATCGCTACCCGCGCCATCGATATGTGCCGTCACCTTAATGCACGCATCATCAACGAAGGTGAGATTCAGACCCGCCGGGTGAAATCTGTCACCTTCTGCGCCCGTAGCATTCCGCATATGCTGGAGCATTTCCGTCCAGGATCGCTGCTGGTGACTTCGGCTGACCGTCCGGATGTGCTGGTTGCCGCCTGTCTGGCCGCCATGAACGGCATTGAGATTGGTGCCATCCTGCTGACCGGTAACTATGAGATTGACGAGCGCATTGCCAGACTGTGTGAGCGTGCGTTCCAGACCGGCCTGCCGGTGTTTATGGTAAAAACCAATACCTGGCAGACCTCGCTCAGCCTGCAGAGCTTTAACCTTGAAGTTCCGGCTGATGACACCCAGCGCATCGAAAAAGTGCAGGAGTACGTCGCCAGCTACATCAACGCTGACTGGATTGAGTCACTGACCGCCACCTCTGAACGCAGTCGTCGCCTCTCTCCACCGGCCTTCCGTTATCAGCTGACCGAGCTGGCGCGCAAAGCCGGCAAACGTGTGGTGCTGCCAGAGGGTGATGAGCCGCGTACTGTGAAAGCCGCGGCCATCTGTGCCGAACGCGGCATCGCGACCTGCGTGCTGTTAGGTAACCCGGATGAAATTCAGCGCGTCGCCGCCGCTCAGGGCGTCGAACTGGGCAAAGGCGTCGAGATTGTCGATCCGGCTCAGGTGCGTGAAAACTACGTGCCGCGTCTGGTTGAGCTGCGTAAGAGCAAGGGCATGACCGAAGTGGTGGCGCAGGAGCAACTGGAAGACAACGTGGTGCTGGGCACCATGATGCTGGAGCGTGGCGAAGTCGACGGTCTGGTATCGGGTGCCGTACACACCACCGCTAACACCATTCGTCCACCGTTGCAGCTGATCAAAACCGCACCGAACAGTTCGCTGGTGTCGTCAGTGTTCTTTATGCTGCTGCCTGAGCAGGTGCTGGTTTACGGTGACTGTGCGATTAACCCGGACCCGAGCGCCGAGCAGCTGGCCGAAATCGCCATTCAGTCTGCAGATTCGGCTAAGGCCTTTGGTATCGACCCTCGCGTGGCGATGATCTCCTACTCCACCGGCACCTCAGGTGCTGGCAGCGACGTCGAAAAAGTCCGTGAAGCGACCCGTATTGCGCAGGAGAAACGTCCGGATCTGGTGATTGATGGTCCGCTGCAGTATGACGCAGCGATCATGGAAGACGTGGCGAAATCCAAAGCGCCAAACTCACAGGTGGCCGGTCGCGCCACGGTGTTTATCTTCCCGGATCTCAACACCGGTAACACCACTTATAAAGCGGTACAACGTTCTGCCGACCTGATCTCAATTGGTCCGATGCTGCAGGGCATGCGTAAACCGGTCAACGACCTGTCACGCGGCGCACTGGTGGATGACATTGTCTACACCATCGCCTTAACCGCCATCCAGTCACAGCAGGCTGAAGGCTAAGCCTCACTGTGTCATACCGGGCATGCCACTGCGCATGCCCTTTTTTTGTCTGCGATACGCCACCGTCGCCGGTTGATATCAGGCCCGGTTCTCGCCGTTACGGCTCATCCACAGCGACAATGCCTTAAGCGAATCGTCGGTAAATTCGTCGCAACGCGCGGTGATTTCATCAGGCGTCATCCAGATAATCTCATCCACTTCCGTTTCCTGCATTGCGAAAGGACCGTGCGATACGCAGCTGAACAGTCCACCCCAGACGCGGCAATGCTCATCTTCGAAGTAGAATTTACCGTGTTCGGCAAACGGAACGTCGGCAATCCCCAGTTCCTCTTCCGCTTCACGTCGTGCCGATTCCAGCATATCTTCGCCGCTCTGCACCACGCCGCCTGCCGTTGCGTCCAGCTTGCCCGGCATAAAATCTTTGGTCTCGGTGCGACGCTGTACCAGAATTTTCCCCATACCGTCATGAACCACGATATAGGTGGCACGGTGACGCAGACATTCAGCACGCATCTGTGCACGTGTCGCCTGAGCAACCACTTCGTTCTCTTCGTTGACGATGTCGACCCACTCGACACCCTCACCCGCAATGTGATCCACCATCCGTAACCCTTTCCTGTTTGGCGTGCCCGGATGCACGCGCTGTTTACCACGTTATTATCATAGTGTGGCGTAAGGTAATCACTTCCGTTAGCTTGAGCAAGCCTCGAAAGTTATCGATTTTTGCCGCTTTCAGCTAACCACAGTTGTACTGAGGCACGCTGCCACTGAAACTCAGCATAGTGTTGTAAGCGCGCGGGTAACGGATCGCCGTGCAGTACCAGCCGGTTAAGCATCACCGCCAGATCGGTATCGGCGATGGACCATTCACCAAACAGATTCTGCTGCCCATCGGGTAACAGCCGTTCAACCGCCGTAACCAGCTTATCCACTGCCTGCTGCGCCGAGGCGGTCAGCGGTGAAAATCGCTCGCCGGCGAACAGCACTTCCGTCGGCCGTTCCTGACGGATCCACAGAAAGTCGCTGCGCAGCCAGGCCTGAATCTCTCTTGCCCTGGCGCGCTTCTCACGGTCGCGGGGATAGAGGCGCTCAAACTCGGGTGCCGGAAACCGCTCTTCCAGATATTCGCTGATGGCCGAAGACTCGCTCAGCAGAAAATCATCGATTTGCAGCGTAGGCACCCGGCAGGTTAACGACAGCTCACGATAGGCCGCAGCGAACTGCTGGTTTTGCGACAAATCGACACGTTTCAGGGTAAAAGGGATGCCTTTTTCGGTGAGAGCAACATAAGCCGACATGGCGTAAGGACTGAAAAATGATGAATCTGACCACAGGGTGATGGACGGATAATTCATCGGTTACCTCAATTGGCTGTCAGGATTGCATCATGTTTACCGATTTTTATTTCTGAAGGCAACGCTGAGCTGGTCCGATGTTTCGACCGATTGCAAGAAAGCGCGACGCGACTCACCTCACACTGGCCTCACTCTTCTATGCTGAAGAGAACAAATAACAAAAACGTCAAGGGAGCCGCAACATGCACATTCTTATTACCGGCGGAACAGGATTAATTGGTCGCCATCTGATTCCGCGCCTGCAGCAACTCGGACACCAGATTAGCGTGGTGACGCGTGATGTGGTCAGCGCGCGTGAAAAGCTGGGCGACGACGTGGCGCTCTGGTCAGGTCTGGCGCAACAGCACGATCTCAATAATGTTGATGCGGTAATCAACCTGGCGGGTGAACCGATTGCCGACAAACGCTGGACCGAACCGCATAAACAGCAGTTGTGTGAAAGCCGCTGGCAGATCACTGAACAGATCGCCTCACTGATCAATGCCAGCACCACTCCACCCTCAGTGCTGATTTCCGGCTCCGCGACCGGGTTATATGGCGATACCGGCGATCTGGTGCTGACCGAAGAGGATCCCGGCCACGACGAATTCACTCACCAGCTGTGCGCCCGCTGGGAGCAACTGGCGCTCAGTGCCGAAAGCGATCGTACCCGCGTCTGTCTGTTACGTACCGGCGTGGTGCTGGCAGCAGAAGGCGGCGCGCTCAGCAAAATGAAGCTGCCGTTCAAACTGGGTATTGGCGGCCCGATCGGCAGCGGTAAGCAATATATGCCGTGGATCCATCTCGACGATATGCTCAACGCCATACTCTGGCTGCTGGATCATGACGATCTGCGCGGTCCGTTCAACATGGTTGCTCCTTATGCGGTACGCAATGAGCAGTTTGCCGCGACCCTGGGCCGGGTAATGCACCGTCCGGCCTTTATGCGCACCCCCGCCAGCGCGATTAAGCTGATGATGGGTGAATCAGCGGTGCTGGTACTGGGTGGGCAGCATGTGTTGCCTAAACGGCTGGAAGCCTCAGGATTTACCTTCCGCTGGTATGATCTGCAGCAAGCATTACAGGATGTGATTAAGCATTAACGCGGGCGGCGGAATGGGTCGGGCGGATAATCGGGCTTCGCTGGGGCCGATTACTCTGCTGCAATCGCAGCGTTGGCCAGTGAGAGCGCCGATTGCCGTTACCGGTCGGAGATTAAGGCCGGAAACCGCCACGAACGCGACGATAAACCACCGTTACCACCCGCGAAATCCGTACCAGTCATAAGTAGTGCCTGGTACCGTCCGGCCGGCAATAAAAGTTCAGCGAGAGTGCGATTTTCAGACTGAGCCGGCGCACCCTATCGTGATGCGCCGGCTGGCGGGACAGATGATCGACCGCGGCTGCGGCATCCGCATTGCGGCAGCCCGTGCCAGCACGACGCGGACGCGGACGCGAACTTACTTCAGCGAGCCTTTCAGGAACTGCTGCAGGCGGGTACTCTTCGGGCTGCCGAACAGTTCCACCGGCGATCCCTGCTCTTCAATTTTGCCCTGATGCAGGAAAATGACATGACTGGAGACGTGACGGGCAAATTCCATCTCGTGCGTCACCACCACCATGGTTTTCCCCTCTTCCGCCAGTTTCTGCATAATGCGCAGTACTTCACCGACCAGCTCCGGATCGAGCGCCGAGGTGGGTTCATCAAACAGCAACACTTCCGGCTCCATCGCCAGCGCGCGCGCAATCGACACGCGCTGCTGCTGACCACCGGAAAGATGAACCGGGTATTTCGCCTGTGCCCGTGCATCAATCCCGACCTTATCGAGGTATTTGATTGCCCGTTCACGCGCTTCCGCTTTGCTCAGTCCCAGCACCTGAATCGGCGCTTCCATCACGTTTTCCAGCACCGTCATATGGCTCCACAGATTGAAGTGCTGGAATACCATGGTCAGGCTGGTACGCAGGGCGCGCAGTTGCTCTTTGTTTGCCACTTTCAGCTGACCATCTTTGTCGCGGACTAAGTTGATCTGCTGATTATTAACCACAATCGTGCCTTCGCTCGGTTTTTCGAGGAAGTTGATGCAGCGTAAAAAGGTACTTTTTCCCGAACCGGACGATCCGATAATGGTGATCACATCGCCCGCGTTAGCGGTTAACGAGACCCCTTTCAGCACTTCGTGTTCACCGTAACGTTTATGTAATTCGGTGACGCTTAATTTATTGTCAGCCATAGTTCTACTCAATGCGATGAAGAGGGTTTGACGTGGGCCAGCCAGCGCCGCTCCGCCAGACGGAACAGGCTGATTAACACGTAAGAAATAATCAGATACAGCACCGCGGCCAGGCCGAACGCGGTAAACGGCTGATAGGTCGCCGAGTTGATATCACGCGCAATTTTCAGCAAATCCGGCACCGTCGCGGTAAACGCCAGCGCGGTGGAGTGCAGCATTAAAATTACTTCGTTGCTGTAGGCCGGTAACGCGGTGCGCAGCGCCGACGGCAGAATAATGCAGCGATAGAGTTTGAAGGTGGAGAAGCCATAGGCCCGCGCCGCCTCGATTTCACCGTGCGGTACCGAGCGGATAGCCCCGGCAAAGATTTCGGTGGTGTAGGCACAGGTGTTGAGGGTAAACGCCAGTAAGGTACAGTTCAGCCCGCTGCGGAAAAAGGCATTCAGCAGTTCGGTGCCTTTAACAATTTCCAGTGTGTACATCCCGGAGTAGAACACCAGCAGCTGCACATAGAGCGGTGTACCGCGAAACACATAGGTAAACAGCCAGACCGGAAAACTGATAAACCGGTTCGGTGAAACCCGCGCAATCGCCAGCAGGATCGCCAGCGATCCACCAATAACCACCGACAGGATCAACAGCCACAGCGTAATGGCGACGCCGGTAAAGCGGTAACCATCGGTCCAGAGCAGCGATTTCCAGTATTCCTGAATAATATCAATCATAGCTCGCCCTCTTCACGCCAACCGTATAGCGCCGGTTAAGCCACCACAGCACGCCATTCGACAGCGTGGTAAACACCAGATAGATCACGCCCGCCACAATCGCAAAGTAGAACGGTTGCCAGGTACTTTTACCGGCCAGCTGCGTGGCTTTCACCACATCTTCCAGCCCCAGCAGTGATACCAGCGCGGTGGCCTTGAGGATCACCTGCCAGTTGTTGCCGATACCCGGCAACGCATAGCGCATCATCGCCGGGAACAGAATGCGGCGGAACACCTGTGAACCGGTGAAACCGAACGCGGTGGCCGCTTCGATCTGCCCTTTTGGCACCGCCATAAAGGCACCACGGAAGGTTTCTGTGAAGTAGGCACCATAGATAAAGCCGAGCGTAATGATACCCGCGACCATCGGGTCGATATCAAACTGGGCCATCCCCAGCGCGTCGGTAATCTGGTTAAGCACGATCTGCAGACCGTAGAAGATCAGCAGCATAAGAACGAGGTCCGGCACACCGCGAATCAGGGTGGTGTAGCCTTCAAAGATCATCGCCAGCAGCCGGTTACGTGACAGTTTGGCACCCGCGCCAATCAGCCCGAGCAGCACTGCCAGAACCACCGAGGTCAGCGCCAGCTCCAGTGTCACCAGCGTGCCCCGAAGAATTACATCAGAATAGCCATACAGCATCGAGAGGGTCCTGTCGTGGGGTGGAAACGGAACGCTGCCCGCCAGCAATCGACGGGCAGTTTTGCTCTGCTCAGCCATTCCGGACAGCAGCAGACCGTGCATTGCCGGTAAAGTAAACGCCGCTAGCTGGCGCTCTCTTTTCCCGCATCCGATCCGGCCTGCTAAGGTCCGTCATATTATGGGCAGAGCGACAGGATGGTTAGTCGCCGTACACATTAAAGTCGAAGTACTTCTTCGCAATCTTGTCGTAGGTGCCATCTTTACGCATTTCAGCAAAGGCTTTGTCGATGGCCGCTTTCAGCTCGCTGTCATCTTTACGCAGCCCCATACCGGTGCCGACGCCGAAGATTTTGTCATCTTTCACTGCCGGACCGGCGAAGGCGTAGTTTTTCCCGACCGGCTGCTTCAGGAACCCTTCGCTCGCCTGCACTTCGTCCTGGAACGCCGCATCAATACGTCCGGCATTCAGATCCTGATAGACCAGATCCTGGTTCGCGTACGGTGTCACGCTCACGCCTTTTGGCCGCCAGTACTGGTTGGCGTAAGTTTCCTGGGTGGTGCCCTGCAACAGACCGATGTTTTTGCCTTTCAGCGACTCAATCGTCGGTTCGATTTTAGACCCTTTCGGTGCCACTAAGCGCGCGTTGGCGGCGTAGAGTTTTTCCGAGAAGGCGATTTCTTCCTGACGTTTTGCTGTGATCGAGAGAGAAGAGATGATGGCGTCAATTTTCTTCGCTTTCAGCGAGGGGATCAGGGCGTCAAAGTCGCTCTCAACGTAAGTACACTGGGTATGAATGCGTTTGCAGATTTCGTTAGCGAGGTCGATATCAAAGCCCACTAACTGCCCTTGCGCGTTTTTTGACTCAAACGGTGGGTAGGTTGGATCTGTGCCGATACGGATTGAACCTGGTACCGCCGCAAATACGCTGGCAGCACTGGATAAACCCAGCATCAGGGAAAGAGCCAGAACACGCTTTTTCATAGATTACCCTCAAGTGAAGTGCTTTTTGTTATGTGGTACGTGATGTGTTTGCGCAAAGTAAGTTGCATGTTTCATGCCAGTTCTGCAAGTTATTCGCGCACTTAGCGTGACGTCCGACAGCCGAAAACGCTGAGCTTGTGAGGGGAATATAACAGTGAAGTAAAAGAGAAAAAGCGATGATGTTAACTTTTGGTGCATCAAATGCACGAAGAGTGATCCGAGGCGCGCTTATGCACTAAATAAGTGCGCCAGCGGAACTTTATGCACCTTGCCAGCGCGCGAACAAATCTTCTGGCAATTCGATATCAAACTGATCGATGACCCGATTGACCGTTTGATCAACCAGTTGCCCGATGTTTTCAGGGCGATGATAGAACGCCGGTACTGGCGGCATAATGATGGCGCCCAGCTCAGCGGCGGTGGTCATCATGCGCAGGTGGCCAACGTGCAGCGGCGTTTCACGCACGCACAGCACCAGCTTGCGCTGCTCTTTTAATACCACGTCAGCCGCGCGGGTCAGCAGTGAATCACTGTAACTGTGGACGATGCCGGACAGGGTTTTCATTGAGCACGGCAAAATCGCCATCCCGAGGGTTTTAAACGATCCTGACGAAATGCTTGCCGCAATATCGCGCACGTCGTGCACCACATCGGCCAGCGCCTGCACGTCACGTAGTGAGTAATCGCTCTCCAGCCCTAACGTCTGGCGCGCCGCCTGGCTCATCACCAGATGCGTTTCCACCTCATCGACCTGCTGCAAAACCTGCAGCATGCGCACGCCATAAATCACCCCGCTGGCGCCTGAGATGCCAATGATGAGTCGTTTCATATTCCAACCTTGCTCTACCCGGATGCATCATCATAACGCGGCCTGGGGATTTCTGAAAACAAACAGGGCGGGATTGCTCCCGCCCTGCTTTATCTGCCCTAACGCTGGCGCTTAGCCTTCGTTGTGCAGCTCGAGGTTTTCCACCTCATTCTGACGCGCAACCGCTTTTGCATCGTCATTACGCAGCGACTGGAGGTATTCCAGATAGCGCTGGTCAACATCCTTCGTGACATAAATTCCGTTAAACACCGAGCATTCAAACTGGGTAATGTCCGGGTTCTCTTCGCGAACCGCTTCGATCAGGTCATCCAGGTCCTGGAAAATCAGCGCATCCGCTTTGATCAACTGGCGGATCTCTTCGACTTCACGACCGTGGGCAATCAGCTCGGTGGCGCTTGGCATATCAATGCCATATACGTTCGGGAAACGAATCTCCGGAGCCGCTGACGCCAGATAAACCCGCTTCGCACCGGCTTCACGCGCCATCTCAATGATCTGCTCTGAGGTGGTGCCGCGTACGATGGAGTCATCCACCAGCAACACGTTTTTATCGCGGAACTCGGCGCGGTTAGCATTCAGCTTACGGCGAACCGCGCTGCGACGTAACTGCTGGCCCGGCATGATAAAGGTGCGGCCGACGTAACGGTTTTTCACGAAGCCCTGGCGATACGGCTTATCGAGAATGCGCGCAATTTCCAGTGCGATATCGGTTGAGGTTTCCGGAATCGGGATCACTACATCGATATCAAGATCTTCCCACTCGCGGGCAATTTTCTCGCCCAGCTTGGTGCCCATGCGCACGCGGGCGCTGTAGACCGAAATCTTATCGAGGAACGAGTCGGGACGTGCAAAGTAGACGTACTCGAACAGGCAGGGATTGCTTTTCGGGTTTTCGGCGCACTGGCGGGTAGAAAGCTGCCCCTGCTCAGTGACATAGACCGCTTCACCCGGTGCGACGTCACGGATGAATTCAAACCCTAACGTATCCAGCGCCACGCTCTCCGAGGCCACCATATATTCGGTACGGCCATCGGCGATCACGCGTTTGCCCAGCACCAGCGGACGGATACCGTTCGGGTCGCGGAACGCTACCATGCCATGACCGATAATCATCGCCACCACCGCATAGGCTCCGCGCACCTGCTGATGCACCGCAGCGACGGCGGCAAAAATATTGTCGGCTTCCAGCGGATCGTTCTGGAAGCGATCCAGCTCCTGCGCGAAAATATTGAGCAGGATTTCAGAATCTGAGGTGGTATTCACATGACGGCGGCCCTTTTCGAACAGGTGCTTACGCAGTTCGTGGGCGTTGGTGAGATTTCCGTTGTGCGCCAGCGTAATACCGTACGGCGAGTTTACGTAGAATGGCTGCGCTTCAGAGGCACTTGAGCTGCCCGCGGTCGGATAACGCGCGTGACCAATGCCCATGTTGCCCTGCAAACGCTGCATGTGGCGTGCTTCGAAAACGTCGCTGACCAGGCCATTTGCCTTTCGCAGACGGAAGCACTTCAGCGCATCGATAGTACAAATGCCTGCGGCATCCTGCCCGCGGTGCTGGAGCACCGTTAACGCGTCATAGATCGACTGGTTTACCGGCATGAAACCGGTGATACCGACAATACCGCACATGTTGTCATTTCCTCATTAAGCCGCACTCCCGGTCGCATCACCGGGGTAAAAAACTCGACGTGCTTTTCAGGTAATCGAAAAACCACCTGATTATATAACTGAACTCGGGAATGAGTTGAGACTGTTGCCAGTCCGGACTTTTCGAAAAGCCGGTGAAAGTATCGAGGAAGAACAGCAGAGCGGCCACTATCAGCACACCACGCAACGCCCCGAAACAGACGCCCAACACCCGGTCGGTTCCCGACAGGCCGGTTTTTTCCACCAGCGAGCCGATCACGTAATTCACAATCGCACCGACAATCAGGGTGGCGACAAACAACACCCCAATGGCGATACCGTTACGAACCAGTTCGTCGTCAAAACCTGTAAACCAGACTGCAAGGTAGGCGTAGTAATGACTGGCGACAAAAAACGCGCATCCCCAGGTAACAAGAGATAAGGCTTCCCGGACAAACCCACGGATCAGGCTGACCAGAGCCGAAAAACCAACTACCGCAATAATGACGTAATCAATCCAGATCATGAACTCTTCCAGCGCCAGTGCCATTGCACCCCTGCATCCAGTTCGGGGCGCATTCTAACAGAAAAAGAAAACGTTTGCGTAGCGGTTTTCCAGTTCTGCATCCATAAAAAAGGCGATGAAAAAAACCTTCGTCGCCCGGTTGATTTCCCGACGGTCAGGCCGTTGAAAATCGTCATTTTTTACCCGTTTATCCGCTTTAACCCGCCGTGGTTTAGCCCAATTGGCGCTGCCTGTTACTGCTATTGGCAGCGCCAATTGATGAGTTTAGCGAGCGCTGTACGGCTTCACGACGCCGCCCAGCCCGGAGATGCTTTTCAGCTCGCCTACCGCACTTTGCATTTTGGCTTTTGAGGCGTCCGGTCCCACGTAAATGCGGGTGATCTGTCCCTGTACCGGCGTTGATGGCACGGTAAAGGCGCGATAGCCCGACAGTCGCAGCTGCGCGACAATCTCATTCACCTTGCTGGCGTTTTTCAGCGCACCCAGCTGTACCACATAAGCCTGACCGGCTGGTGCGCTCGGTTCGGCCGCCTTCGGCGTCTCGGCCTGCTTCGGCTGCTCCACGGTTTTCGGTGGCTCAACCGTTTTTGGCTTCGGCTGTTCGACCGGTTTAGGCTTCGGCTGCTCAACCGGCTTCGGTTTAGGCTGCTCGACCGGTTTCGGTTTCACCGGCGTCGGCTGATGCACCGGCGGTGGCGTCACAACGGCCGGCTCGCTCTCTTCGGTGGGTTTTGCGCGTCCCTGTTCAGCCGCTGCGGTGGTTTTTCCGCTGCTGCTGCTGACCGCATTACCTGCGCCTTCCGGCGGCTGGGCCGGCAGCGACTGGGTCACCGGCGGCACCATTTCGCTGTCCTGCTGATCGTCGGGTTTCGGCACCAGCGGAATGGCGGCGAACTCTTCTTTATAGTGCTTCTTCTGCCCATCCAGCAGCCCCGGCAATACAATCACGCCGACGGCCACCAGAATGACGGTGCCGACTAAACGGTTCTGAAACTTACTTGCCACGTCCTTTCTCCGTTTCAATCGATTCCATGACCTGTGCCACGGTGTGGAACGATCCACACACCAGCACAATGTCCTGCGGCTGCGCCTGCTGGCGCGCCTGCTGCCAGGCCTGCTCTACCGTGCTGAACGCCTCGCCCTGCGGCAGCCACTGCAGCAGCTGCTCCGCCGTCGCGCCGCGCGGGCCGTCGAGCGGTGCGCAGTACCAGGCATCCACCGCCGGTGACAACGCCGCCAGCGTACCGGCAATATCTTTGTCGTGCAGCATACCCACCACCGCGAGTACCCGGCCGGTTTTGGGCAGCGCGGCCAGCCGTGACGCCAGATAGTGCGCCGCATGCGGATTATGCGCCACGTCGAGAATCACCCGCGGCGATTCGCTGATGGTCTGAAAGCGGCCCGGCAGCATGGCTAACGGCAGCGTAGCGCGGATCTGCGCTTCACTGACCTGCAGTCCGGACGTGCGCAGCGCGACCAGCGCCGTCGCGGCATTCGGCAGCGGCACCTGCGGCAGCGGCAGATCGTTCAGCTCACCGTGCGCGTCACGCAGCGACCAGCTTTCCGGCTGCTGACGGTAACACCAGTCACGGTCGCGTTGCAGCAGCTGTGCGCCCTTCTCACTGGCCACTGCGGCAATGCTGTGCGGCATATCAGGCTCACCCACCACCGCCGGTTTGCCGGCACGGAAAACACCCGCTTTTTCGCGGCCAATGCTTTCCCGATCCGGACCGAGCCAGTCGATGTGATCGAGCGCAATGCTGGTGACCACCGCCACATCTGCATCCACGATATTGGTGGCGTCGAGCCGTCCGCCGAGGCCGACTTCGAGGATCACCACGTCCAGCTGCGCCTGTTGAAACAGCTTCAGCGCTGACAAGGTGCCAAACTCAAAATAGGTCAGTGAGATATCACCGCGTCCGGCTTCAATGTCGGCAAAGCTGGCACAGTGCTGCGCTTCGCTCAGCTCCTGCCCCTGAACCCGTACCCGTTCGGTATAGCGCACCAGATGCGGCGAGCTGTAAACGCCCACGCGATAGCCGGCCGCCATCAGCAGCGTTTCCAGGGTACGACAGGTGGTGCCTTTGCCGTTGGTGCCAGCGACGGTGAAGACGAAGGGAGCGGGTTTCAGCAGGTCAAGACGTTGCGCGACCTGGCGAATGCGATCCAGCCCCAGTTCGATGGCCTGAGTGTGCAGGTGCTCAAGATAATAAAGCCACGTGGCCAAAGGCGACGTGGCTTGAGGGAGGTGAAGATTGTCCATATGTCCCGTTTTGCTTATTTATACCCGACAGACTGGTGCTGAGGTATACGGTGCATTGGTGAAAGGCGCGACGGGCGCGCCTTTCTATCTCCTGTCAGGCCTCGTTGCTCTCCGGCTCAGTCGTCGCCGGGGCGGACTGTTCACCGTCGTGCAGCGGTGCTGGCAGGTTCATCATTTTTGCCAGCAGGCTTGCCAGTTTGTACCGCATTTCCGGACGGCGAATGATCATATCAATCGCGCCCTTTTCAATCAGGAACTCACTGCGCTGGAAGCCCGGCGGCAGTTTTTCACGCACGGTCTGCTCGATAACGCGGGGACCGGCAAAGCCGATCAGCGCTTTCGGTTCCGCCACGTTGAGGTCGCCCAGCATGGCAAAGCTGGCTGACACGCCGCCCATGGTCGGGTCGGTCAGTACCGAGATGTAAGGCAGACCGCGTTCCTGCATTTTAGCCAGCGCGGCGCTGGTTTTCGCCATCTGCATCAGCGACATCAGCGCTTCCTGCATACGCGCGCCGCCACTGGCAGAGAAGCAGATCAGCGGGCAGTTATCCGCCAGCGCCTGCTCAACCGCACGCACAAAACGGGCACCCACTACCGAGCCCATTGAACCGCCCATAAAGGCGAATTCGAAGGCGGCAGTGACAACCGGCATGCCATGCAGCTGGCCTTTCATCACGATCAGCGCATCTTTCTCGTTAGTCGCCTTTTGCGCAGCGACCAGACGATCTTTGTACTTTTTCGAGTCGCGGAACTTCAGCAGATCCTTGGGTTCCAGTTCACTGCCCAGCTCAACCAGGGTGCCCTGATCGAGGAAGCTGCCGAGGCGCTCACGGGCGTGCATACGCATGTGATGGTCACACTTCGGACAGACTTCAAGATTACGCTCCAGCTCGGCACGGTAGAGAACCTGGCCACAGCTGTCGCACTTGGTCCAGACCCCTTCCGGGATACTGGCGCGGCGCGCAGGCGTAACGTTGCTTTTATTAAGAATGCGTTCAATCCAGCTCATTGATGACCTTTCTGTTTAAAACTGACCTGGTCCAGTCGTCTTGATACTGCTGAAAACCGCTTCAGCAGACGGTAAATGTCGCTCATTAAACCACAACCCGTTCAGACTGTGGATAAAAATCTGGTCTTACCCCTGAGCAAAGCGGCCACTCAGGGCTGCTTCTGCTGCTTTGCCTGGCGGCGATGACGCCAGACTTCAATCACGCCCGGCAATACCGACACCAGGATAATCCCGACAATCAGCAGCTTCAGGTTTTCCTGCACCACCGGCAAATCGCCAAACAGGTAACCGGCATAGGAGAACAGCAGGACCCAGGCCAGCGCACCGGTGACGTTGAACAGCGCAAAGTGACGATAGGACATGTGGCCCATACCGGCAACAAACGGCGCAAAGGTGCGAACAATCGGCACAAAACGCGCCAGGATAATGGTTTTACCGCCGTGACGGGCGTAAAACGCATGGGTTTTATCCAGGTAGCTGCGACGGAAGATTCTGGAGTTCGGGTTACTGAACAACCGCTCGCCAAACAGACGGCCAATGGTGTAGTTCACCGCATCGCCAAGGATCGCCGCAACCACTAACAGCGCCACCATCAGATGCACATTCAGGTCGTTGCCAGGCAACGCCGCCAGTGCACCCGCCACAAACAGTAACGAGTCGCCAGGCAGGAATGGCGTCACCACTAAACCGGTTTCGCAGAACAAAATCAGGAACAAAATAGCGTAAATCCAGACACCGTACTGCGCAACCAGTTCGGCAAGATGCACATCAATGTGCAAAATAAAATCAACCAGAAAATGGATGAACTCCATAACGCGCCCTTTTAAGCCCTAAAAGTGAATTAATCCGCGAGGAACAACGGTCCCATCGACGGCTGTGGTAACGCAAAGTGGGATGGATAATCCACCGCCACCAGATACAACCCTTCTGCCCGGGCAGTGGCTGCAGCCAATGTCCGATCCTTCGCCGCCAGCAGCGTGGCCATCCAGGATTCCGGCTGATTGCCACAGCCAATCTCCATCAGGCTGCCGACGATATTGCGCACCATGTGATGCACAAAGGCGTTGGCTTTAATATCGACAATCACGTAAGGCCCCTGACGCGTCACATTCAGGTGAATCACGTTGCGCCACGGGGTACGCGACTGACACTGCACGGCGCGAAACGAGGTAAAGTCATTCTCACCCAGCAGACACTGGCCGGCGCGATGCATCTTTTCAGCATCCAGCGGATGATAAAAATGGGTCACGCCCTGCGCCAGCACCGCCGGACGCAGCCGCTGATTGTAAATCAGGTAGCGATAACGACGGGCGGTTGCGCTGAAACGGGCGTGAAACGGCTCTGGCACCGCTTTTACCCAACGTACCGCGATATCCGGCGGCAGGTTGGCATTGACGCCGAGTGTCCAGGCCCCGTCCGCCCGCTGCGAAGTGGTTTCAAAATGCACCACCTGCCCGGTCCCGTGGACGCCCGCATCGGTGCGTCCGGCACAAAACACGCTGACCGGATGATCGGCGACTTTTGACAGCGCGCGCTCTAACTTTTCCTGCACGCTGCGCACTTCCTGCTGACGCTGCCAGCCATAATAGCGGCTGCCGTCATACTCGATGCCGAGCGCCAGTTTTTGCGTCTGACCGTCGGACATGGTTACAGATACTCCTGAACCAGTTTCTCAGCCGTTTTCACCGCCATCAACGCGCCGCCAAAACGAATATTGTCGGCCACTGACCAGAACTGCAGCAGCTCCGGAATACCGTAATCGTTACGCACGCCGCCAATGCTCAGTGCACCGTTACCCGACGCATCGGTGACCGGCGTCGGCACCGAATCCTCTTCGCTCAGCGAGATGTCTGACACCAGCGCCAGTTCGGCACGCGCCTCTTCAGCCGAAAGCGGACGCAGGTTTTCAATGTGGACAATCTGCGCATTGCCGTAAAACACCGGTGCCTGCACGCTGCTGACCGCAATCGGTAAGCCTTCATCCTGCAGCACTTTACGCACCTGATCGACCAGACGGCGTTCGCTTTCAACGCTGCCTTCCGCGTCCACCTGCTGCGGCATCAGGTTAAACGCCAGCTGACGACCAAAGTGATGTTCATCTGCCGGAATGCCGTTCAGCAGGCGGGCACTTTCACCGGCCAGCGCATCCACCGCCACTTTGCCGTAGCTGGAGACCGAGATCAGGTTGGTGACCTGCAACCGGCCTAATCCAGCCGCATCGACCAGCGGTTTGATCGCGGTCAGCAACTGACTGACCAGGTTGTCCGCCACGCTGATAATATTGCGGTTGCGGTAATCGGCCAGCACATGCGGATTTACATCCGGCACTACCAGCGGCACATCCGGTGACAGCGCAAACAGCTCGCTGCTGTCGATGACCAGACAACCGGCGTTCGCCGCATCATCGGCAAAGCGGGCGGATGCGTCGCGGCCGGCGACGAAAAAGGCCAGCTGCGCCTGCGACCAGTCAAATTCTGCCGCATTTTCAACCCGCACCGAGCGGCCTTCAAAACGTTTGATCTCACCGGCGCTGTTTTCACTGGCCAGCAAATACAATTCACCAACCGGGAACTGGCGTTCCGCCAGCAATTCCAGTACAGCGTTCCCTACTGCGCCTGTCGCGCCCAGTAGCGCAATATTCCAGCCGTCAGACATGTTGGTTTACTCCAGACAATGACATAAAAACAGAAGGCGGTGATCTCACCGCCGAGGGATTCGGATTTTTCCCTGCCCGCAGGCCGTTGTGCCAGGGCATCAACTATCGGGAAGAGAGCGTTGCGTTAAAACCCAGTTGGGTCAGCATCTCAGCCGTGCTGGCGTCGTCACAGATCACCTGCAACGAGGACCATTCGCGGCGCTCCTGATACTGCTTACGCAGGCGATCAAATTCGCCAGGCTGAGCCGCCACTTTTCGCAGGGGCGCATCGTCGCGGCGCACATCATACACCAGATGCACCAGGCGTTTCAGCGTTGCCTGATCCAGCGGGCCATTCAGGGTGATTTCACTGAATTCCGGCACCGGCAGCAGGCTGCTGAGCGGGACCTGTTGCGGCTGACCGATAAAGTCACACCAGGCTTCAAACACCTGAGTAGTGCCGCGCGCCTTGCCTTCGAGGGTATAGCCCGCAATGTGCGCCGTGGCGATGTCTACTTTGTCGAGCAGCGCCAGCGACAGATCCGGCTCCGGTTCCCAGACGTCAAGCACTACGCTGAGATCGGCGCGCATCTTCAGCACTTCCAGCAGCGCGGCATTGTCGACCACCGGGCCGCGACAGGCGTTAATCAGAATGGTATTGGGCTTCAGCGCCATCAGTAATGCCGCATCTGCCAGGTGCCAGCTTTTATAGCGGCCGGCTTTAAACAGTGGCGTATGGAAGGTCAAAATATCCGCCTGCTCCACCAGCTGCTCCAGCGAAAGAAAATCGCCTTCGTCACCGCGATCGGCGCGCGGCGGATCGCACAGCAGGGTTTTCACCCCCCACGCCGCCAGCCGTTTCTGCAACCGTCCACCGACGTTGCCGACGCCGACAATGCCGACGGTGCGGTCACGCAGCTGGAAGCCGTCACGTTCCGCCAACAGCAGCAAAGACGAGAAGACATACTCCACCACCGCGATGGCGTTGCAGCCGGGCGCGGCGGAAAAGGCAATGCCCGCCTGCTGCAGCCAGTTTTCGTCGATATGGTCGGTGCCGGCAGTGGCGGTACCGACAAACTTCACCGGCTTACCGGCCAGCAGCGCTTCATTGACCTGGGTCACCGATCGCACCATCAGGCCATCGGCATCGGCCAGTTCCGCCGCCGGCAAGGGACGACCCGGAACCGCCACCACTTCGCCGGTCCGGCTGAACAACTCACGGGCATAAGGCATATTTTCATCGACGAGAATCTTCACCACGGCTTTCCTGTCTGTTGCATTGAAGGCCATTATTCTGGCACAAAGCGACGCGTTAGCCTAACCGCGCGCGGTAACGATCCGGTGTGGTTCCGGCCTGCTGCTGAAACATCACAATCAGCGCCGATGCCGAGCTATAGCCCAGTTCGTGGGCGATGCTCTGCACGCTGACGCCCTGCTCCAGCAGTACGATAGCGCGCAGAAAACGCAGCCGCTGTCGCCACTCGCCGAAGGTCATGTGCAACTGCTGCTGACAGCGCCGCGCCAGCGTGCGTTCGGTGGTAAAAACCCGCGCTGCCCAGCCGGCCAGCGTGGTGTTATCACCCGGATTAGCTTCCAGCGCATGCAGCACCGGTGCCAGAAATTTATCGGTTGAGGTCGGCAGGTAGCTCTCCTGTACCTGCGCCAGCGGCAGACGATCGCGTAGTACCTCACACAGCCGCCACTGCGCTTCGGTGACCGGCTGCTCGATCTGCTGCCCGGCAAACTCATCCATGATGGCGTGCACAATCGGATCGACAATCAGCAGGCAGGCGCGCTGTGGCAGGCCGGTACACAGCGCGGCGGCGAGGTTAAAGGTGCGGAACTGCGCCTGACGGTAGTTATAGCTGCTGTGCCGGTGGCCTGGCGGGATCCACACCGGGATATCGGCCGGAGTCAGCAGCCGCTCACCCTCTACCCGCATCTCCAGCACGTGACTTTTCACAAAGATCAGCTGTCCCCAGTCATGGGCATGCGGCAGATATTCGGTATGCGCGTTGGCCTGTTCGAAACGCATAAAGTAGTGCAGCTGTGGCGCATCCAGCGGCGGCTGGTAGGTAATCTGTAAGGTCATTATGTCCGGAGAGCGATTAATTTTGTCTGATATTAACTATCTGGATAAATCCGGACAAGCGTACACTGCGCCTCATCTAATGCTGTGGAGCGTGAACATGTTTTTCCTCTATCCGCTGTGTGCGGTGTTGATCTGGTCGATCAACTCGATTGTCAGCAAACTGTCGGCTTCCGCCATCGATCCGGCGGCGATCTCTTTCTACCGCTGGCTGCTGGCGTTGCTGGTATTGACGCCGTTTGTGCTGCCCGGCGTATGGCGGACGCGTCAGGCGATCCGGCCACATCTGTGGCGGTTACTGATCCTCGGCCTGCTCGGCATGGTGCTGTATCAGAGCCTGGCTTATTATGCCGCCCAGAGCGTCAGCGCACTGTTCATGGGCATTATCGGGGCGTTGATCCCGCTGCTCACCGTGTTGCTGAGCGTAGTGATCCTAAGGATCGCGCCGACGCTCGGCATTCTGCTCGGCAGTATCATCTCGTTTATCGGTCTGGTGTGGCTGGTGAGTCAGGGCGATGTGATGCAGTTACTGAGTCACGGACTCGGCAAAGGCGAACTGCTGATGCTGGCCGCCTCCGCCGCTTATGCGCTGTATGGCGTGCTGACCCGGCGCTGGGCGCTGCCGTTGCCGATCTGGCACAGCCTGTATGTGCAGATTTTATTCGGCGTACTGTTGCTGTTACCGGGCTTTCTGCTGGCGCCTGAGGTGTCACTTAACCGGCATAACCTGCCGCTGGTGGCGTTTGCCGGTCTGTTTGCCTCGATCATTGCGCCCTTTTTGTGGATCCACGGCGTGCAGCGCCTCGGGGCCAGTACCACCAGTATCTTTATGAACCTGATCCCGGTGTTTACCGCACTGATCGCGGTGCTGTTCCTGCATGAGCAACTGCACAGTTACCACTGGATTGGTGGCGGCCTGACCCTGTCCGGCGTGATTCTGGCCCAGCGGCTGCGTACGCCGCTAACCCGCGCTAAACCGGTCAACCTGCGTCGGTTGTAAACCGTATCGTCACGCGCAGCCCGCCCAGTTGCGGGCTGCGATCGAGCTGCATGGTGGCACCATGCCAGGCACAGATATCCTGCACCAGCGCCAGACCAATGCCGGCCCCTGGCTGAATACCAACATTATCCAGCCGCTGAAAAGGCTGTAACGCTTTTCGCTGTTCCGCCCCGTCGATGCCGGGACCGCTGTCTTCAATCTCCAGTTTGCCCGCCACCACCCGCGCGGTGACGACGCCGTGATGCGGGGTATATTTAATCGCATTATCCAGCAGGTTGGCGCACAGTTCGCCGAGCAGCACCCCGTCTCCGATCACCTGACTGCTCTCCTCGCCCTCATAACCGAGATCGATTTGCCGGGTGCGTGCCGCCGTGTAGCGGCTCAGGCAGGCTTCACGGACGATGGCCGCCAGATCGACCCGCATCATCGGCTTGTCTTCGCCGTGACGTGCCTTGATGCGTGCCAGTTGCAATAGCCGATCGGTGAGTAAGATGGTTTCATCCAGCGTATGACGCATGCCGAGTAAACTCTCCTGCCACTGTTCCGGACGTTCGCTGTTGAGCGCCACGCTCACCTGGGTTTTGAGGATAGTCAGCGGCGTGCGCAGCTGATGTGCCGCGTCAGCGCTGAAACGATCCTGCCGCGCCAGCAGGCCGCGCAGACGTTCCAGATAACGGTTAAAGGCGATGATCAACGGCTGCAGTTCTGACCACGGCAACGACGGCAGCGGGGTCAATTCGCCGCCGTCACGCTGTAATACAATGCGCGAAAGCTGCCGCAGCGGACGTAATACCCGGCGCAGCATCAGGCTGGCCAGCAGCAGTGTCATCAGCACCAGCCCGCTCTGGCTGATCAGGGCGGTACGCATCAGTCCGCGGGCAAACTCCTGGCGGGAGTTAACAGTTTCAGCCACCAGCACCAGCGCCATCCCGTCGACGCCCGCCTCACTCACCGGTTGCCACAGTGCCGCCACCCGAATGCGATGCTGGTGATAGCGTCCGTCATAAAAGTGCACCAGCGCCGGATAAGCGGTCGACATTTTGCTGGCCGGCGGAATCGGAGGCAGATCGTCATAGCCCGACAGCGTTTTCCCCTGTGGCGAAATCACCTGATAAAACAGCTGGTCGTTCATGTTGCGTTCGAAACTGTCGAGCACCACCCAGGGCACGTCCACTTCCAGATGATGCTGGCGCACCACCAGCCGTTCTGCCACGGTGCGCGCCGAGGCCAGCAGCGAGCGATCGTAAGCCTGATTGGCCGCCGCCAGCCCGCTCTGATAATGGGTGTAAACCGACAGCGCCCACAGCAGTAACAGCGGCAGACCCAGCCACGCCAGCAGTTCGCCGCGCAGCGAATGAATCAGCCGCACGGCAGCGTTTCCAGGCTGTAGCCGAGTCCGCGCAGCGTCACGATAGCCACGTCGCTACCCGCCAGTTTTTTACGCACCCGGTGGACATACAGCTCAATGCTCTCCGGGCTGGCCTCATCCGCCAGGCTAAAAGTCTGTTCATACAGATGCTGACGGGAAACCGGCCGGCCGTGGCGCTGCATCAGGGTGGTGAGGATGCTCGACTCACGCGGCGTCAGCGCCAGCGGCCGGTCTGCCAGCAGGAAATAGCCTTCGCCATCCAGCACCAGCTGGCCCAGCGACTGGCTTTGCGCCGCCTGGCTCTGGCTGCGCCGCAGCAGCGCCCGCAACCGCGCTTCCAGTTCATCCAGCTCAAACGGCTTGGTCAGGTAATCATCCGCCCCGAGATTCAGGCCGCGCACCCGGTCATCCAGCGCGCTACGCGCCGTCAGCAGCAAAACCGGCACGCTCTGACCCCGCCGCCGCAACCGCGTCAGCACTTCCAGGCCATCGATGCGCGGCAGCGAGACGTCCAGCACCACCAGCGCATAGGCTTCACATTGCAAGGCGTGATCGGCCGCGACGCCATCCGCCACCCAGTCGACGGCAAAGCCTTTTTGCGTCAGCGCTTTTTGCAACCAACACGCCAGGTCAACCGTGTCCTCTACCAGTAAGAGACGCATATCACATCCTGTTATTAAATCCGGGCAGTGAAAGGTAAATGAAAGGTAATTGTTTTAACAATTCAGCAACGCCAATATTTCGGCGGCAATCACACTCTGGAAGAATGAATGGAGCGCACGATGAAAAAAATAATCCATACCGCCCTGACCACTGCCCTGCTGTCGCTGATGGTGCCTGCTGCCATTGCCGCCGACGGTCCGGGCCGTACCGAATGTATTGCACCGGCTAAGCCGGGCGGCGGGTTTGACCTCACCTGCAAGCTGTTGCAGGTCTCGCTGCAGGAAACCAAACAGATTGAGACGCCAATGCGCGTTACCTATATGCCTGGCGGCGTCGGCGCGGTGGCCTACAACGCGATCATCGCTCAGCGCCCGGCTGAAGCCGGCACGGTAGTGGCTTTCTCGGGCGGCTCGCTGCTGAATCTGTCGCAGGGCAAATTTGGTCGCTACTCGGTTGATGATGTGAAGTGGCTGGCGGCAGTGGGAACCGACTACGGCATGGTGGCGGTACGTGAAGATGCGCCGTGGAAAACCCTTGGCGAGCTGATGGCGGCGATGAAAGAAGATCCGACCAAAGTGGTGGTCGGTGCCGGTGCCTCGATCGGCAGTCAGGACTGGATGAAAACCGCCCTGCTGGCGCGTGAAGCTGGCATCGATCCGCGCAAGATGCGTTACGTCGCTTTTGAAGGCGGCGGCGAGCCGGTTACCGCGCTGCTCGGCAACCATATTCAGGTGGTCTCTGGCGACATGAGTGAAATGGTGCCGCATCTGCAGGGCGGCAAAATGCGGGTGCTGGCGGTAATGTCCGATCAGCGTCTGCCGGGCCAGCTGGCGCAGGTGCCAACCGCCAAAGAGCAAGGCTTTAACATCGTCTGGCCGATCATTCGCGGCTACTACCTCGGCCCGAAAGTCAGCGATGCCGACTATCAGTGGTGGGAACAGGCATTCAAAAAGATGGTGCAAACGCCGGAGTTCAAAAAGCAGCGCGATCTGCGCGGCCTGTTCGAATTTAACCTGACGGGTCAGGAACTCGACAGCTACGTCAAAAAACAGGTGGCGGATTACCGTGAGCAGGCTAAATCGTTTGGCCTGGCCAAATAACCGGAGCGAATCATGAGCGATCGTATTTTTGCTGGCCTGTGGCTGGCGCTGTGCCTCGGCGGCATGGTGGTGGCCTGGCAAATTCAGAGCGAATACAGCTACGAACCGGTGGGACCGCGCCCCTTCCCGATGGCGATCCTCGGCCTGATGGCGATCTGCGCCCTGCTGATGCTGTTTCGCAAACCCGACACCATTCACTGGCCGTCCGGCGGCACGCTGAAGCGGCTGGTGGCGCTGGCGCTGATGATGCTGCTGTACGGCTGGCTGTTTGAAACGCTGGGCTTTGCCATCTGCACCACGCTGCTGACCTTTGGCATCGGCCTGCTGTTTGGCGCGCGCTGGTGGGCAGCGGCGCTGGCCGGGCTGGCGATGGGCACCACCCTGTTTTACGCCTTTGATCGCCTGCTGGAAGTGTCCCTTCCGGTCGGCAGCTGGCTGAGTTAAGGAGAGCATCATGGATACCTGGTCCTTTTTGATGCAGGGCTTTGCCGTCGCCATGACGCCAGAGAATCTGCTGATTGCCCTGATTGGCTGCTTTATCGGCACCATCGTTGGCCTGCTGCCGGGCCTGGGCCCGATTAACGGCGTGGCGATTCTGATGCCGCTGGCTTTTGCTCTGCACTTACCGGCGGAATCGGCGTTGATTCTGCTGGCAACGGTCTACATCGGCTGTGAATATGGCGGACGTATCTCCTCGATTCTGCTTAACGTGCCGGGTGATGCCGGGGCGATTATGACCGCGCTGGATGGTTATCCGATGGCGCAACAGGGCAAAGCCGGCGTCGCACTGTCGATTTCGGCGGTCAGCTCGTTTATCGGTTCTACCATCGCCATTATCGGCATTATTCTGTTCGCCCCGCTGCTGGCCAGCTGGTCGCTGGCGTTTGGTCCGGCAGAATATTTTGCGCTGATGGTGTTCGCCATCGCCTGTCTCGGCAGCATGATGAGCCACAATCCGCTGAAGTCATTCCTCGCGGCACTGATTGGGCTGGGAATGGCTACCGTCGGCGTCGATGCCAATACCGGCGTCTACCGCTTTACCTTTGACAGCGTTCATCTCTCCGACGGTATTCAGTTTGTAGTGGTGGTGATTGGCCTGTTCTCGGTGAGTGAAATCCTGCTGATGCTTGAGTCGACCAGCAGTGGACAGAAGGCAGTGCGGGCCAGCGGCCGGATGATGTTCAATATGAAAGAGGCGGCGATGGCAACCGGTGCGACGCTGCGATCCTCCTTTATTGGCTTTTTTGTCGGCGTGTTACCGGGTGCCGGTGCGACCATCGCCAGCGCTATCGCCTACATGACCGAGAAGAAGATCAGCGGCAGCGACCAGTTTGGTAAAGGGGATATTCGCGGTGTGGCCGCGCCGGAAGCGGCAAACAACGCCTCAGCCTGCGGCTCTTTTATTCCGATGCTGACGCTGGGTATTCCCGGCTCCGGCACCACGGCGGTGATGGTCGGCGCGTTAACGCTGTATAACATTACGCCGGGACCGGCGATGTTTGTGGAGCAGCCGGATATTGTCTGGGGCCTGATCGCTGCGCTGTTAATCGGCAACGTAATGCTGTTGATCATGAACATTCCGATGATTAACGTCTTCGCCCGCATGCTGACCATTCCGCTGTGGTTCCTGGTGCCGGCGATTGCCGCCATCTCCGCCGTTGGCGTTTACGCGGTACACAGCACCACCTTCGACCTGCTGTTGATGGTCGGGCTGGGAATCTTTGGCTATATCCTGCGTAAAATGGACTTCCCGATGTCGCCGTTGATTCTGGGCTTTGTGCTGGGTGAGATGCTGGAGCAGAACCTGCGTCGCGCCTTGTCGATCAGCAACGGGAATCTGGTGATCCTGTGGGAAAGTCTGATCTGCAAAGTGCTGCTGGTGCTGGCGATTGCGGTACTGCTGGTGCCGCCGATCTGGAAACGCTGGCGTCGTCATCGTCTGAAGCTGGCAGAAGAGTAAATCTCCCGCCGAAACGCGTGCGCCCCCGTGGGATTTCCCGGGGGCTTTTGCTATCATGGCGCATTCATTTTCCGGCGCACCCCACGCTGTTCTGTTTTCCCAAGGAATCCGCCATGCAACCTCTCAGCGGCCCCGGTGTGCCGGTCGGCGATCGTTCATCTGTCAATCCGCAAACCGGCGCAACGCGTCCCGGTTCGGTGGCCGGTGAACAGCCCCTCTCTCCTGCCCAGCGCACTACCTTAGAACGTCTGATCGTGCGTATTCTCTCGCTCAGTAATTTGAAAGCGCCTGAGCTGTGGGCCGGTGTGCGCCATGAAGTGGGCGTGAAGAGCGAAGCGGAATTACAGTCACGCCATTTTCCGGCGGCGGAGCAGTATCTGAATGCCCGCCTGACGCAGGCGCAGACCGGTCATGCGACGCGTCAGCTGATGACGCAGCTGACCGACCTGCTGCCGAAAGGCAATAATCGCCAGGCGGTCAGCGATTTCATTCGTCAGCAATTTGGCCAGACGGTATTGAGCGCGCTGAGCCAGGACCAGCTGCGTCAGGTACTGACCATGCTGCAGAACGGTCAGATGGCGATACCGCAGCCGCAGCAGACCCGCGTCAGCGATCGTAGCCTGCTGCCGGCTGAGCATCAGACCCTGAATCAGCAGGTGGTGCGCCTCGCGGCTGCCACCGGTGAATCAAGCGGAAAACTGTGGGCCGCGGCGTTAAAGCTGGTCAACCTGACCAGCGGCGATCCGATCCCGTCGCGCCACTTCCCGCTGCTGACGCAGTATCTGCAGGTGCGCCAGACCTTAAGTCAGCACAGCGCACCGACGCTGCAACTGCTGGAAGTCTCGCTGAAACAGCCGCTCGATCAGCACGAACAGCGTTTGCTGGAGGATTACAGCCAGCAGCGTTTCCAGGCGACGCCGCAGACGGTGCTCACCGCCACCCAGACTCAGGATCTGCTAAATTTCCTGTTCAGCCGTCGCGCCGAGAAGATGCACGAACAGCCGCTGGCCGCCAGCGAGATCAAACCGCAACCTATCTGGTCGCCGTTTGTCGCCTCACTGCCTCCGACGCTGCAGCCGCTGGCAAAACGGCCAATGCTGGGCGCATTTGTGGTGCTGGTGGTGCTGTTTTTACTGTGGCTGGTACTGTGAGTTAACAGCCGCAGGCGACGTCGGGCGCGGCGACTGGCCACTCGCCCGGCGCATCTCCCCAGGTCAGCGGATGACCGTCACGTTTCCAGAAATCCAGCCCGCCAATCAGTTCCTTTACCTGAAAGCCCAGCGAAGCCAGCTTCCACGCCGCTTTGGTCGATCCGTTACAGCCAATCCCGTCACAATAGGTGACATAGACTTTACTGCGATCAAGCCGGGCAGTGCTGGCCGCGTCCATATCGCGATGGGGAAAATTGATCGCACCGCAGATATGGCCGGCGCGATAGACTCCGGATGAACGCGCGTCGATCACCACGATCGCCGGCTGGCGTTGCGCCAGATCTTCTGCCAGATCCCAGGCATCGGTATAGTAAGCGAGTTTAGCCTGTAAGTAGTCGAGACTTTGCTGCGGGCTGGCCGCCGGAACACGTAACACCGATGACATAGTGATTCTCCTGTTGTGGTATGCCGGCAGTTTACGGCAAAGTGGACTGCTCTCTGAGACCCATTTTGCTTACCGGATAAGACCCTTATGCGCTCACCGCTGCTGCAACTTTTTCAGCATCAGGCCACCGGCGGCCTGCGCGAGCGGCTGTGTACCACGCTGCGGCTGGCGATTAGCCGCCACCATCTGCGCGCCGGACAACAGTTGCCCTCCACCCGCCAGCTGGCCGAGGATCTCAAGCTGTCCCGCGTCACGGTGGAGGCGGCCTACGCGCAACTGGAGAGTGAAGGCTACCTGCGGCGTGAAACCGGGCGTGGCAGCTTTGTGTCGATTACCATGCCCGAGCCGTCAGGGCCGCCTGCGGTTCATCAGCCTGCGCCTTTTTCGGCGCGCGGTCAGCAGGTGCTGGCAACCGGCGGCTGCCAGGATCCCCCTTTTCCCCATGCGTTTGCTGCCGGTTCGCCGGAGTTACGCGCTTTTCCTCATGAGACCTGGCGACGTCTGAGCAGTACCGTGCAGCGTTCACTGGGGAGCGCCGCGATGGGATATGGCGATCCCTGCGGCTATCTGCCACTGCGCCGCGCCCTGGCTGACTATCTGGCGCTGTCACGCGGCGTACATTGCCAGCCTGAGCAGGTGATGATCCTCACCAGTTCCCAGCAGGCATTACAGCTGCTGGCGCTGATGCTGCTGGATGCGGGCGATGAGGTCTGGCTGGAGGAGCCGGGCTACCCTGGCGCGCGCAACGCTTTTCTGGCGGCGGGCGCTCGGCTGCGCGCTATCGGGCTGGATGACCAGGGTGCGGTACCGATCGATGGCAGCCCGAAGCTGATGTATCTGACCCCTTCCCATCACTATCCGACCGGCGTTACGCTGAGCCTGCCACGACGGCTGGCCTGGCTGGCGTGGGCAGAGCGCAATCGCAGCTGGCTGATTGAAGATGACTACGACAGTGAATTTCACTATCACCAACGCCCGATCCCTGCCCTGCAGGGGCTGGACCGTCATCAGCGGGTGATTACCCTCGGCACCTTCTCTAAATCGCTGTTTCCCTCGCTGCGACTGGCGTGGATGGTGGTTCCGCCGGCGCTGGTGGCACCGCTGGGCCAGGCACGCAGCGTACTGGATGGTCACAGCGCCCTGCTGCCGCAGGCCATTACCGCCGCCTTCCTGCAACAGGGCCATTTCGCCAGTCATCTTCGGCTGATGCGACAGCTCTATCGCAGTCGGCGCGAGTTGCTGATCGAGCAGATTAACCAGCGGCTGACGCCGTGGATCACCCCGTTCGACAGCGGCGGCGGATTACAGTTAACGGTGAAGCTGGCGCAGGATGAGGCGCAGTTAACCGCCCGGGCCGCGCAGATCGGCCTGTTGTTGCCGCGTCTTAGTCCACTGTATGCCGGGCCGGCGCGTCAGCAAGGCTGGCTGCTGGGCTATGCGGCACTGACGCCGGATGAGATCGTGGCGGGTTGCGACAAACTACACTGGCTGCTGGCGGGGCAAGGCTGACAAGGAAGGAGGGGCAAAGAAAAGCGCGGATAAGCGGCAAAAAAAAGGACCGGCAAGCCGGTCCTTCTGGGATCTGTCAGCGCATTACGCCTGGTATTTACGCATGGTCAGGGTTGCGTTGGTGCCGCCAAAGCCGAAGCTGTTGGACATCACGGTGGTCAACTCTTTTTCCATTGGCTGAGTCACGATATTCATGCCTTCAGCCGCCGCATCCAGCGAGTTGATGTTGATGCTTGGGGCAATAAAGCCATGCTCCAGCATCAACAGCGAGTAAATCGCTTCCTGCACGCCTGCCGCACCCAGTGAGTGACCGGTCATGGCTTTGGTTGCTGAGATGTACGGCGTGTTGTCGCCAAACACTTCACGAATCGCACCCAGCTCTTTCACATCACCAACCGGCGTTGAGGTGCCGTGGCTGTTAAGGTAGTCGATTGGGGTATCTACGCCGTTCATCGCCATCTTCATGCAGCGAACTGCGCCTTCACCTGACGGTGCCACCATATCTGCGCCGTCTGAAGTTGCACCGTAGCCGACGATTTCAGCATAGATGTGCGCACCGCGAGCCAGCGCATGTTCCAGCTCTTCAACCACCACCATGCCACCGCCACCAGCGATCACGAAGCCGTCGCGCTCGTTATCGTAGGTACGTGAGGCTTTTTCTGGCGTGTCGTTGTAACGGGTAGAGAGCGCGCCCATTGCGTCGAACTCACAGGCCATTTCCCAGCACAGCTCTTCGCCGCCGCCGGCAAAGACGATGTCCTGTTTGCCCAGCTGGATCTGCTCAACTGCGTTACCGATACAGTGTGCCGAGGTGGCACAGGCTGAGCTGATTGAGTAGTTTACGCCGTGAATTTTAAACGGCGTGGCGAGACAGGCTGAAACGCCAGACGCCATCGCTTTGGTGACCACATACGGGCCAACCGCTTTCAGGCCGCGTGGGCTGCGCATTGCATCAGCACCAAACACCTGGAAACGCGGTGAACCGCCGCCTGAACCGGCAATCAGACCCACACGTGGGTTGTTCTGATACGCTTCCACGCTCAGGCCAGAATCTTTAATCGCTTCTTCCATGGAAAGATAGGCATAGATGGACGCATCACTCATGAAACGCACGACTTTGCGATCGATGAGGCCGGTGGTATCTAATTTTACGTTACCCCAGACGTGACTACGCATGCCGGAATCTTTCATCTCTTCAGAAAAGGTGATGCCAGAGCGGCCTTCACGCAGAGATGCCAGCACCTCTTGCTGGTTATTACCAATACTGGAAACGATCCCTAAGCCAGTAATCACAGCACGTTTCATTCAATAATCCTCATCCACTTCTTCTTAATTGACCAGCACTCTAGCGTACACTTGTACGCCGAACAAGTCCGATCAGCCATTTCCTTTTGTAAATTTGCGTCATGTCACGCTGGTCGCTAAAATCGCGCCACTGCCTGAAAAATGAGCCTTTAGCGTGAAATTAACCCCGGTCGAACATGCACAGCTGAACTGGAATGAACAGGGTACACCTGTTTCCCGAGCGTTTGGTGACGTCTATTTCTCCAACGATAACGGTCTGGAAGAGACCCGCTATGTCTTCCTTGGGGGCAATCAGTTGCCGCAGCGCTTCGCTCAGCATCCGCGTGATGTGCTGATTGTGGCCGAAAGCGGTTTCGGCACCGGTCTCAATTTTCTCACGCTGTGGCAGGCTTTTGATGCGTTTCAGCGCCAGCAGCCGGACGCGATTTTAAAACGTCTGCATTTCATCAGCTTTGAGAAGTTTCCGTTAACGCGCGCCGATTTAACCGCCGCGCATCAGCACTGGCCCGAACTGGCCCCGTGGGCTGACGAACTGCAGGCGCAGTGGCCCGCCGCCCTGCCCGGCTGCCAGCGTCTGCTGTTTGATGGCGGCCGCATCACGCTCGATCTGTGGCTGGGTGATATTAATCAGCTGATGAGTACGCTGGATGACAGCCTGCATCGTCAGGTGGATGCCTGGTTCCTCGATGGCTTTGCGCCGTCGAAAAATCCCGATATGTGGACGCCACAGCTGTTCAGTATGATGGCGACGCTGGCACGGCCGCAGGCGACGTTTGCCACTTTTACGGCTGCCGGCTTCGTGCGGCGTGGATTGCAGCAGGCGGGTTTCAGCGTCACCCGCCGGAAAGGTTTCGGCCCTAAACGCGAGATGCTGTGCGGCAGCCTGCAATCAGCACCGCCGCTGCCTGCGACGCAGCCGTGGTATGCCCGACCCGCCAGTTCGTCGCGGGAAGCGGCGCTGATTGGCGGCGGCATGGCCAGCGCCAGTTTAGCGCTGGCGCTGCTGCGGCGCGGCTGGCGCGTGACGCTCTACTGCGCCGATGAGGCACCGGCGCTGGGCGCGTCCGGCAACCGTCAGGGCGCGCTCTATCCGCTGCTTAATCAGCACGATCCGGCCATCGCCACCTTTTTTCCGGCGGCGTTCAGCTTTGCCCGCCGCCTCTACGATCGGCTGCCGCTGCCTTACGAACATCACTGGAGCGGCGTGTTGCAACTCGGCTGGGACCAGAAAAGCAGCAAAAAAATTGAACAGATGCTGGCGATGGGGTTACCTGACGACATTGCCTGTGCTGTTGATGCTGGCCAGGCAGAAGCGCTGGCGGGGGTGACGCTCGGCTGCGGCGGGATTTTCTATCCGCAGGGTGGCTGGCTGTCACCGGCCGAACTGACCTCGGCGATGCTGGCCCATGGCGAGACGCAGGGCTTGCGGATCCACTGGCTGCACCGCGTAACCGGGCTGGCGCATGACGGTGAACAGTGGACGCTGTCGTTCAGCGATCGTCCGGCGGTGCGCCATCCGACGGTGGTACTGGCGAATGGTCACGCCATCAGCGAGTTTACCCAGAGTGCGCCTCTGCCGATCTATCCGGTGGCAGGCCAGGTGAGTCACGTTCCGTCGACGCCGGAACTGAATGCGCTGCAGACCGTGCTCTGCTACGACGGCTACCTGACGCCGGTCAGTCCGCAGTTCGCTACGCACTGCATCGGTGCCAGCTATCATCGCGGCGAAACCGCCACCGCGTATCGGCAGCAGGATCAGCAGGAGAACCGCAGCCGTCTGCAACAGTGCCTGCCCGACAGTCGCTGGACCGACACGGTAGACATCAGTGCGGATGAGGCGCGTGTTGGGGTGCGCTGTGCGACCCGCGATCATCTGCCGATGGTCGGCAGCGTGCCGGATTATGCCGCCACGCTGGCGCGCTACGCCGATTTACCGGCACAGCAGGCGGCGGGCAGCGCGATCGCTGATGCTCCTGGCTTTAACGGTCTGTATCTGTTTGGTGCGCTCGGTTCACGCGGATTATGCAGCGCACCGCTGGCGGCTGAAGTGCTGGCGGCACAGTTGACCGGCGAACCGCAACCGGCAGATGCCGCCACGCTGGCTGCGCTGAATCCGAATCGTTACTGGGTCCGAAAATTGCTGAAGGGTAAACCGGTTTAAGCGGGGTTGCGGGCGGCATGCCGCCCTGTACCGTTATGCGGAGAGTTGACGAGCCTGGACAAACAGGTTGTCCCACATTCCGACCACTAAGGCCTGATCACGCGGCGACAACTCACCGGCGGCAATGGCATTTTGCAGACTACGGGTAACCTGAATCTGCAATGCTTCCGGCGTATGTTCGCCCAGTTGTTCGACTTCAGCGACCGCCAGCGTGAGGTGTCCACGCAGATAACCGCTGGCAAACAGCTCATCGTCACTGGCATGCTCAACCATGTCGTCAATCAGGGCCAGAATACGCGCTTCAAATTCTGCGATCATCTCAATTCCTCTTTTGATAATGCCTTGCTGCATCACAGATCGTCCGGCCAGGGAAACTGCGATGCGCTTAATGAAGGCCTGCCATAAAATTCCGCCAGGGCGGCAATAAAACGCGCGGGACGAGCGGGAATGCCCGACGTCAGATAGCTCATGACCTGAGCATGTACCTTACGCTGGAACGCAATGCGATCCGGCTCACAATCCCCGTCGAGATTGTCACAACTGACGTTGAAGGGAAAGCCTGCTGCAACACAAAACATCCATTCAAGCGCCTGCGGCTTCACTTCAACGGCTTCAAACTGACTCTGGGTGAGCGCATCGCGGCCATCCGGGCAGTACCAGTAGCCAAAATCGACCTGTTTGCGGCGCGCTTCACCGGCGATGCACCAGTGAGATATTTCATGCAGGGCGCTGGCATAAAAACCGTGGGCAAACACCACGCGGTTCCACGGCGACTCTGCATCTGCCGGAAGATAGATCGGTTCGTCGTCGCCTTTAATTAGACGGGTCTGAAATTCATCGCTAAAGCAGCGATCAAACAGCGTAATCAGCTGAGTGTAATCGTGTGTTGTGCTCATTGTTATCACGTAATAGTTACGGGTGCAGCGTGGCGAACCACGCCAGAACGGCGCTGCCGTGGCTGTCCCACAGCAATTTAACGCTCATGACGGCGGAGACGATCACCACCATCGGACGGATCAGCTTTTGCCCGCGGGTCAGCACCAGGCGTGCGCCCAGTCGCGCCCCGCAGAACGCGCCCAGCATCATGATCAGACCGGTTCCCCACACCACTTTGCCGCCAAACATAAAGAACAGCAGGCTACCGAAGTTGGAGGTGAAGTTAAGGATCTTGGCATGCGCCGTCGCTTTAGCGAGGTTGTAGCCACAGAGGGTGACAAACGCCAGTGCATAAAAAGAGCCGGCGCCGGGTCCGAAAAAGCCATCGTAGAAACCGATGCAACCGCCGCCCACCAGCGCATAAGCGATGCCGTGCAGGCGACGGGCGCGATCTTCTTCACCAATCCGCGGCATCAGCAGAAACCACAAACCGATAGCAATCAGAAACAGCGGCAACATCTGGCGCAGAATGTCCGCCTGCAGACGCTGAATCAGCACCGCCCCCAGCACCGAACCGAGAAAAGTCATGGCGATATTCAGCCACTGCTCATTCAGCTTCACCGCACCGCGCCGGATAAAGTAGAGGCTGGCTGAGAATGACCCGCCCACCGACTGTAGCTTGTTGGTCGCCAGCGCCTGCGCCGGGGAAAGCCCGGCGGCCAGCAGCGACGGCACGGTCAGCAGACCACCGCCGCCGGCAATGGAGTCAATAAAACCGGCCAGCATGGCGACAAAGAACAGCAGCCCGACCAGCAACGGGCTGATCACGAACCAATCCATGTGATCCCTTACAGTAAATGTTTATCCAGCAGCGCCTGACAGGCAGGCGGCAACGGTGGAGGTTCGCGTTTCACAGGCGCACCGCTACCCGGTTTTTTCGGCAGGAACCAGCTCTGCAACTCTGCGCCACAGCCATCACCCGCCGGCGGCGCAGGCTGATCTTCACAGCCGATGCTGCCGGCCGGACAGCGCAACCGCACATGCATATGGGCGCGATGGGCAAACCACGGGCGCACTTTACGCAGCCAGTCTCGATCCGCGCCAGCATCGGCACACAGCTGTTTCTTGATCGCCGGATTGACGAAGATGCGCGTGACGTCATCGTCTTTCGCCGCCAGCTTAATCAGACTGTCGATCTCCGGCTGCCAGTGACGGGCAATGACGTTTTTATCGCCCGGCCCCACCAGATCCAGCGGCTGCGGCTTCAGCAGCTGCTGCGCACTCCAGCGGGTTTTCGGCAGTTGCAGCCAGATATCCACATCCAGTCCGGTCTGGTGACTGGCGTGGCCGCTACTGAAGCGCCCACCTGCTGCCATGCCCATGTCGCCAATCAGCAGGTTACCCAGCTGCAGATTATGCACCTGGGTGCTGAGACGCTGAATGAACTGGATCAGATCGGGATGGCCGAAGTAGCGCCGCTGGTCCTGACGCATGACCTGATAATGAGGTGAATTCAGCGGCAGCGCCTGGGCACCAATGATACAACCGTTTGCAAAGCCGCCGACCGACTGCGGGGTACCGCTGATCGGCTGCTGGATTTGTTGCCATGGCGTGGCCGCCAGCATCGGGGCGCTGAACAACAGCGTGCTAAGCGTAAGCAGAAGCGCTTTCATGCGATCACCAGCGCGGCACGGGGCTGTTAACGTCCCCATTCTGCGCCCGCTGGCGCAGCAGATGATCCATCAGGACGATCGCCATCATCGCTTCGGCGATCGGCACGGCGCGGATCCCGACGCAGGGATCGTGACGACCTTTGGTGATCATCTCTACTTCATCGCCGTCGCGGGTGATAGTTTTGCCCGGCACGGTGATGCTGGAGGTCGGCTTCATCGCGATATTGGCGCTGATGGTCTGACCGCTGCTGATGCCGCCGAGGATGCCGCCCGCGTGGTTGCTCTGAAAGCCGGTACGGCGAATTTCGTCACGATGCTGGCTGCCACGCTGATTAACCACCGCAAAGCCATCGCCAATCTCGACGCCCTTCACCGCGTTGATGCTCATCAGCGCATGGGCCAGGTCGGCGTCCAGACGGTCGAACACCGGCTCGCCCAGACCCGGCGGCACGTTTTCCGCCATTACCGTCACTTTGGCACCAATCGAGTCACCCTCTTTTTTCAGGCTGCGCATCAGTTCATCCAGCGCGTCCAGCTTGTCTGCATCCGGGCAGAAGAACGGATTTTGTTCGACGATCTCCCACTGTTTCAGCTCACAGGCGATATCGCCGATCTGCGCCAGATAGCCGCGCACCACCACGCCGTGCTTCATCTGCAGATACTTTTTGGCAATCGCACCGGCAGCAACGCGCATCGCGGTTTCGCGCGCCGACGAGCGGCCGCCGCCCCGATAGTCACGCTGACCATACTTTTGTTCGTAGGTGTAATCGGCGTGGCCCGGACGGAACAGATCTTTGATGGCACCGTAATCCTGGGAACGCTGATCGGTATTCTCAATCAGCAGGCCAATGGAGGTACCGGTGGTCACGCCCTCAAACACACCGGACAAAATTTTCACCTGATCCGGCTCGCGGCGCTGAGTGGTATAGCGCGACGTTCCTGGCCGACGACGATCGAGATCGTGCTGAATATCTGCTTCGGTTAGCGGAATGCCCGGCGGCACACCATCAACAATGCAGCCCAGCGCAAGACCGTGGGACTCGCCAAAGGTGGTTACTCGAAAAAATTGTCCGATGCTGTTTCCGGCCATTGTGGTTCCTTGTTACGGTTCGGCGGGCGATGCTTCGCCCCACTTTTAGTCTTTGTAAAAAGAGAAATGATGCTGTGCGTCGACGATCTGCTGACGGGTCAGCATAAATACGCCATCGCCGCCGTTATCGAACTCCAGCCAGGTAAACGGCACATCGGGATACTGTTCCATCATGTGCACCATGCTGTTGCCGACTTCGCAAATCAGCACGCCCTGCTCGCTCAGATACTGTGGCGCACAGGCCAGGATGCGGCGCACCAGCTTCAGGCCATCGCTGCCTGCCGCCAGTCCCAGTTCCGGCTCGTGGTGATATTCGCCCGGCAGATCGTCCATATCTTCCGCATCGACATAAGGCGGATTGGTGACGATCAGATCGTATTTCAGCGCCGGTAACTCGCGGAACAGATCGGCGCGGATCGGCGTAACCTGCTGCATCAGACCATGTTCTTCGATGTTCTGCTCGGCAACCGCCAGCGCATCGCTGGAGATGTCGACCGCGTCAACTTCAGCGTCAGGGAACGCATAGGCGCAGGCGATGGCGATACAGCCGCTGCCGGTGCACATATCCAGAATGTGGCGCGGTTTCTCGCTGATCAGACCGGCAAAGCGATTCTCGATCAGTTCACCAATCGGTGAACGCGGCACCAGTACCCGCTCATCGACATAAAATTCGTGGCCGCAGAACCAGGCTTTGTGGGTCAGATAGGCGACCGGAATGCGCTCATTGACGCGGCGAATAACCCGCTCGACGATCAGATGACGCTCACTGGCGGTCAGGCGCGCGTTGCGCATCTCTTCCGGAATATCCAGCGGCAGCCAGAGGGACGGCAGGACCAGTTGAACGGCTTCGTCCCACGGATTGTCTGTGCCATGTCCGTACCAGATTCCGGCAGCGGAAAAGCGGCTGACCGCCCAGCGCAGCATGTCCTGAATGGTGTGCAGCTCGTTCACTGCCTCATCGACGAAAATTTTGTCCACGTAGCCCTCCGCAGGCCATTTGCTAAATCGGCCGATAGTGTGCCATGAAGCCGGGGAGAATTCAGCGCAGCAAGGTGAAAAAGCTGACATTTAATGACACTTAACGGTAAGGTATCGCCATCTGCTGTCTGACAGCCTTTTCTGATATGACCGGCCCGCCATGAGTAAAAAAACGCCCTTGAGCCAGGATGATAAAGCGCTGTTTCGGCAGTTAATGACCGGAACGCGCCAGCTAAAACAGGATACCTTTGTGCACAAGCCGCGGGTGAAAACCCGCGAGGTGCCGGTAAAACGTCTGCTTTCAGAGCAGGCGGATAACAGCCATTACTTCTCGGATGAGTTTCAGCCGCTGCTCTCAACCGAGGGGGCGACGCGTTATGTGCGCGCTGACGTCAGCCACTTTGAATTGAAAAAACTGCGGCGCGGCGACTATACGCCAGAGATATTTCTCGACCTGCACGGCTTAACCCAGCAGCAGGCCAAGCAGGAACTGGGGGCGCTGATCGCCGCCTGCCGCCGTGAGCATCTGTTTTGTGCCAGCGTGATGACCGGCCATGGTAAACATGTTCTGAAGCAGCAAACGCCGCTGTGGCTGGCCCAGCATCCGTGGGTAATGGCTTTTCATCAGGCACCGAAGATGTTTGGCGGCGATGCCGCCCTGCTGGTGCTGATTGAGATTGAGGAGTGGCAACCGCCTGAATTGCCCTGAGAGGAAGGGCCGACGTTTCGGCCCACAGACGTTAAATCGCTTTTGCCAGTTTGCGCGGACTGACCTGCCACAGCAGTTTGCCTTCACTCTGTGCCGGATCAAACTCGACGCAGGCGATAGCGGAAGTGGCGAACATTGGCGGCGCTTCCTGCGGGCAAAGTTCAGAGACTAAATACCCCACCAACGGTAAATGTGAAATCACCAGCGCGGATTTCACCCCTTCATTTGCCAGGGTTTGCAGATAGCACCCCACCAGCCCCGGGTCGCCGCCCGGCGTTAATTCAGGTAACACTTCCTGGCCTTCAGGCAGAGGAAATGCCTCACGTACCGTGGCGAGCGTTTGCTGCGCACGCAGGTAGGGACTGACCAGCACACATTCTATGTCCGGCGTCTGACTGTTAAGCCAGTTCGCCATCTGGCGTGATTCATCACAGCCGCATAGCGTTAAAGGCCTGACTGAATCACTTGCTGCTTCCAGAGCTGCATCGCCGTGACGCATGATAAAAACTTGCATAAAGCACCGCTGTTGTTTGTCGACATCGCCCGACGCATCGCGCCTGACTCTTCACTCTGCGAATGAACGCTGTGTTGTACCCTAATGGCTTCAGTATAGTCAACCGGTTGTTTATTAAATAAGCACTTCTCAGATTCCTGCTGCGGCGCACACTCTGGCGACGCTTTTCTAACCCGCTGAATCGGAGTGGGTATTCCATTTCAGCCAGAAATGTAAAATTTCGTCTATTCTGCGGCGGCCTTAATCAGCGCTTCACACGGCGCGAAACGTTCGCCATGTTGCTGCATTAGCCGGGTTAATCTATGGACCTGCTCCGCCGCGCCCGATTGTTCCATATAATGGAACGGACCACCGAGAAACGGCGGGAAACCGATGCCGAACACCGCGCCGATATCGCCATCCCGCGCGCAGCGAATCACCTGCTCATCCAGGCAGCGCGCCGCTTCGTTCAGCATCATCATCACGCAGCGTTCGGCTATCTGCGCCTCACTCTGTCGCGCCTGCGGCGTAATTTTCAGTAAGGCATAAAGCGATGCATCCGGCTTTTTACGCTGCCAGCGCGGCTGATCGTAGCGATAGAAGCCTTTGCGGTTTTTACGCCCTTTGCGGCCATCATTCAGTACCGCCTCAAACGCAGCAGGCGCGGCAAAACGCTCGCCGTAAGCCTGCTGCAGAATCGGGGAAATTTTGCTGCCGACATCAATGCCGACCTCATCCAGCAACTGGAGTGGACCGACCGGGAAACCAAATTTCACCAGCGCACGATCGATATGCTCAATCGGTTCACCTTCCAGCAGACAGCGCATCGCCTCATTTATATAGGGTGCCAGAATCCGGTTAACGTAAAAACCGGGCTTATCCGCCACCACAATCGGCGTTTTGCCCTGGCTGCGCGCCAGTGCCACGATCGTTACCAGTGTTTCGCTGGAGGTATTCAGATGGGGAATGACCTCCACCAGCGGCATTTTCTCTACCGGGCTGAAATAGTGCAGTCCGATAACGTTTTCCGGCCGCTGCGCCCCGGCAGCGATATCCTCAATCGGCAAGGAAGAGGTGTTAGAGGCAAATATCGTCTGCGGCTGACAGTGTGATTCAATCTCACGCACCATCTGTTGCTTGAGCGCCAGATCTTCAAATACCGCTTCAATCACCACATCACGCCGGGCGAAGCCCTGATAATCAATGCCGCCGGTGATACGGGCCATCTGCTGCTGACGCTGAGCCGGGGTGATCTGACGGCGTTTAACCTTTTTGCTCAGCAGCTCCCAGCTGGTTTTCAGCGCATGGTTTATCCCCTCCAGCGAGATATCCTTTATGCGCACCGGTAACCCGGCGTTGATGGCACTGACGCTGGCGATACCGCCGCCCATCAGGCCGCCACCCAGAATACCGATGTTGTGGACCGGGCGCGGCGTCGCGTCGCCACCCCGTTCTTTTTTCATCGCGGTGGTTGCGAAGAACAGACCGCGTAACGCAACCGATTCTGGCGTCATAGCCAGCTCACCAAAGGCGCGGGCTTCAGCATCATGTCCGGCACGGCTGCCCTGCTCCAGTCCAATGCGCACCACGTCAATAATGCGTTTTGCCGCCGGGTAGTTGCCCTGCGTTTTGGCGGCGGTCTGGCGACTGGCCAGCGCAAACAGCGCCTGACGCGCAATCGGTCCCTGCAACAGGCGATCGCGCAGCGGCAGCGTACGGGCGCTGGCCTTGCCTTTTTTCACCCGTGCGATAGCGGTCTCCAGCAAAATCGCCTGCGGCACCGCATCATCAACCATGCCGAGTTTACGGGCCTGTTTCGCCCGCAGGCTTTTACCGGTCAGGATCAACGGCAACGCCTGCTGCACGCCGATCAAGCGGGGTAACCGCTGCGTGCCGCCTGAGCCGGGCAATAAGCCGAGCTGGACTTCCGGCAAGCCAAGGCGGGTTTTATCATCCAGCGAGCAGATGCGCGCATCGCAAGCCAGCGCCAGCTCAAGCCCGCCGCCGAGGCAGGCACCGTGAATCGCGGCCACTACCGGGAAAGGCAAGGCGGCAAGCATCGCCATCACTTCCTGTCCCTGTTTCGCCAGCGCTTCAGCATCTGCGGCACTCTGACAGCGATCGATCATGCTGATGTCGGCACCGGCGATAAAGTTGTCAGCTTTGCCCGAAATCAGTACCAGACCGGCCAGCTGAGGATCGCGCCGCGCCTCGGCAATAATGGCAGCGATCTGGCCAGCAAATTCCGCTTTAAGGGTGTTCATCTTCTCGCCCGGCACGTCAATGGTTATGACGCCGACGTGATCCAGCCGCAGCTGTAAATGAAAAGCATTCTTCTCCATTATTCGGCCTCCAGAACCATTGCCGCACCCAGACCACCGGCCGCACAGGCGGTAACCAGTCCTAATCCTCCCCCGCGCCGCCGAAGTTCGTTCAGCGTCTGGGTGATCATTCGCGCACCGGTAGCGGCAAAAGGATGGCCATAGGCGATCGATCCCCCCAGTACGTTAAAGCGCTCTTCATTCACCTCCCCCAGCGCATGGGGACGATTCAGCACTTCGCGGGCAAAGCGCTCATCCCGGAACAGTTGCAGGTTACTCAGAGTCTGAGCGGCGAAAGCTTCATGCATATCAATCAGCGTCAGATCGGCCAGCGTGATGCCAGCGCGGTCCAGCGCCACGGGCGAGGCGTAGGCCGGGCCCAGCAGCATATCCTGCTGTACGCCAATCGCGGTAAAGGCATAGCTGCGCAGATAGCCAAGCGGTTGCAGTCCCAACTCACGGGCGCGCCCTTCACGCATCAGGATGACTGCTGCCGCACCGTCCGTCAGAGGCGTACTGTTGGCGGCAGTCACGCTGCCGTGCTGGCGATCAAACGCCGGACGCAGCCGGGCATAATCTTCAGCTTTGGCATCCATCCGCACGTTATTGTCCTGATCGATTGGCTTTTTCCAGGGCGGCACCAGCGCCGCCATCACTTCCTGTTGCAGCACGCCCGATTGCCATGCTTTGGCGGCATGCTGGTGAGAACGCAGCGCCAGCGCATCCTGTGCCTGACGACTGATACCGTGGCTTTTGGCCATCTGCTCGGCGGTGTCGCCCATTCGCAGTCCGGTTGAATACTCGGCCACCGCAGGCGGCACCGGTAGCAGATCACGCGGGCGCAGACGACGCAGAATCTGTAATTTTTGCGACAGGCTGCGCGCTTTATTGAGATCAACCAGGGCTCGCGCCAGGGTTTTGCTGACGCCAATCGGCAGCACCGATGACGAATCAGCACCACCGGCGATGCCGGCAGAGATGGTCCCGGCCAGTAAACTTTCACAGACGTTAGCCACCGCCTGAAAACTGGTGGCGCAGGCGCGGCTGACGCTGTACGCGTCGGTATGGACGCTGAGTCCGCTGCTGAGTACGATTTCGCGCGCAATATTCGGCGCTTCGGGCATCTGCACTACCTGACCAAACACCAGCTGCTCAATCACGTCGACCGGCAGTTCGCTGCGTGCCATTAATTCGCTGACCACCATCCGTCCCAGTTCTACCGCCGGAATGCCATGGAAGCCGGTCGCCTGGCGCAAAAAAGGGGTACGTAACCCGTGGGTAATCGCGATGCGTTCGCCATCGCGCGTCAGCAGCGGCTGCGCTTTGCTCATTGTTCTCACCTGTGAATCGGGACTGTGGCATCATTGCCCAAAGAGGTCTGACCTGATCCCAGTGTTAACCACAAGCGGGTGAGTCGCCAATATCGAAAGGGGAAAATTGCGAAGGGAAACACGAAAATGAAAAACGCCGCTCTGAAAGCGGCGTCTGGCGGGTTAGCGTAAACCGAGCTGGAAAATCAGGGTTTCTGCCTGGCAGCAGAAGGTGAAATCGATATCGAGCTGTACTCCCTGGTCCACATCGCTGAAGCGTGCCTCAATCAGGCAAGGGTCAGACTCAACTTCACGCGCACGTTCGGTCAGGCTGGCCAGTTTTGCTTCAGCATCAGCGCGCTGTGCAAACCACTCCGACCAGCTGGCAGTGCAATCGGTATTATCCATTACCGTGCCGACATCGACGCAACAGCAGGCTGCCGTTTCGGTCGCACTGCATTTTTTAATGGCATCAGTCATCATTTTCTCCTGACGATAGTCTGGTGGGATAAGCAATTTTATGCGCCAGATTTTACCTCTTCGGTTAAAGATGCGCCATCAACCTGTAGCTAAGTGACGAATATCACAATAAAATTTGATCCAGAACAAACTGGACTGGTTATGCTGTGCTGCGTCGGGTCAGTTTTGTTACGCAGATCGAATTTTAAGCGATCAATCCTGAAATATTTTAAAAACAATATTGCAACATGCACACAGGTCGGACCTATACTCTCCGCACTGGTCTGATATGTGCGATTTACATCAGTCCCTACAATCCGCCGTCCCTTGTTACGCGACGTAATAACGTTAAATAATAATTCACATGAGGTTGTGGTCATGAACCATAAAAACCTGTTTGCAAAGTCAGCCGTGGCGGCTGCAGTGGCGCTTGTCTCTTCACATGTTTACGCAGCTGGGTTTCAGTTAAATGAGTTTTCTTCGATTGGTTTAGGTCGCGCATATTCAGGCGAAGGCGCAATGGGCGATACCGCCGCGTCCGCCAGCCGTAACCCGGCAACCATGGCGTTAATGGATCGTCCGGCGTTTTCCATCGGGGCGGTGTATATCGATCCGGATGTGAATATCAGCGGACGCAGCCAGAGTGGCCGCAGTCTGGATGCAAATAATATTGCCCCGAGCCAATGGGTGCCGAATATTCATTACGTCCAGCCAATTAATGATCAATGGTGGATAGGCGCGTCTGCTACCTCCAATTATGGCTTAGCAACAGAGTTTAATAATGGTTACACCGCTGGCGGCTACGGCGGTAAAACCGACCTGATGACCGGCAATTTTAACCTCAGCACCGCTTACCGACTGAATGAACATTTCAGCGTCGGGGTGGGATTTGATGCGGTCTACGCCAAAGCAAAAATCGAACGTTATGCCGGTGAATCAGGCGCAGCGTTACGCATCCCGGCGGATACCCAGGTCGCCCATCTGAAAGGTGATGAGTGGGGCTACGGCTGGAACGCCGGTATCCTGTATGAAGTAGATGAAAATAACCGTTTCGGCTTTACCTACCGCTCAGAAGTCAAAGTTGATTTTGATGGCGATTACAAAAGTAATCTCCCTTCTGCGCTGAACGCGGTTAATAATCCACAGCAGTCCGGCATCCCTTATGGCACCAACGGCTCGACCATTCCAGGCGCGCTGACCCTCAACCTGCCGGAAATGTGGGAAGTGTCGGGCTGGCATAAAGTGGCACCGCAGTGGGCGGTTCACTACAGCATGGCTTATACCAGCTGGAGCCAGTTCCAGGAGCTGAAAGCGACCGGTTCCAACGGTCAGACCCTGTTCTATAAAGATGAAAGTTACCGTGATGCCTGGCGTATCGCGCTCGGGACCACCTACTTCTACGACAAGAACTGGACCTTCCGTACCGGTATCGCCTTTGATGACAGCCCGGTTCCGGCAGATAAGCGTTCGATCTCCATCCCGGATCAGGATCGCCTGTGGTTAAGCGCCGGGACCTCCTACGCGTTTGACGACAATGCTTCGGTCGATGTGGGCATCTCTTATATGCACGGCCAGAACGTGACGGTCAAAGAAGGCCCGTATACCTTTAATTCCGAAGGTAAGGCCTGGCTGTATGGCGCGAACTTTAACTATAAGTTCTGATGCGCAGAGGCCAATAAAAAGGGCGACTCACCGGAGTCGCCCTTTTTGCTGCTATAAAAACCGCACCTTACTGCGCGTCAATATCCTGCAGATCGTCCTGAATCGCGGCTGCGTTCGGGTTCTCTTCCGGTTTGAGCTTGCCACCGCGCGCCAGGAAATCGTGACGCTGGAAGTAGGCGTTGCGAATAAAGGCGTATGGATCGCTTTGCTGTTTGAGGATGGCATCCGAGTCGAGCAGCTGTGCCCGCGTCTCAATCCCTTCCAGCGTCCATTTACCAATCGACATCGGCCAGGTCAGCCAGCCGAGAATCGGATAGAGGGTATCGACGTAGTCGCCACCATCCTGACGGACGGTAAAGCTGCCGTAAGCCGGCAGTTCAACGTAAGGACCATAGCCGACGCCATAGTGGCCCAGCGTGGTGCCGAAACGGTGCGGCTCTTCACGCGCCAGCTCCGGATTAGCTTTACCGGCCACATCAATGAAGCCGCCCAGCCCCAGCACGCTGTTCAGGAAGAAACGGGTGAAGTGAATACCCGCATCACGGCCGTTACCGACCAGAATGGCGTTAACCATGCTGGCGGGTTCTTCGAGGTTACCGAGAAAATTACTCAGGCCGGTGCGGGCTGGCACCGGTACATAGTCGCGCCAGGCGACGGCTACCGGGCGAAGCACATAGGGATCGAGCACGTTGTAGTTAAAGTTGAACATCGTGCGGTTAAAGCCTTCGAACGGATCGCTGCGCTGAGCAGGTTCGTCATTCGCCGGCTTCGAACTGGCACAACCCACCAGAAGAACGCTGGCAACAGCCAGGCTGGTCAGGCGATAATTCATTCCAATCTCCCTGTGCGGATGAAAAAAAGTCTGCTCACCCTTCAGGCGGCAGTCCATTAACGAACCTGCATACCCTCAGCATAGCTAACTTTACGTCAGCCTGGGTGAGACAGGATCTGCCTGAGCGTCGTCGGATCCCGCGCTCAGGGCTGCTGTTGATTTATTTCTACTGCCATCTGCTGATGGCCGTCCCAGGGCATAACCGCACTCAGACCAAACCAGTCACCCGAACGCGCGTTGGCACTGCCGTCGCGGGAAATGCGCGCCCGTACCTGAAGCTGATGCTGCGCCGACAACAGGCGATCCGGCATCATCGCATTGCTGTCATCCAGCGTCAGCGATAACGGAAAGTGGCTGAGCGGCAGGCGTTTTACCGCCACCGGCACCGGCGAAACACCGTCAGTGACAGAAATATACAACACTCCGCCTTGCGGTAATATTTTTTCTGCCTGCGGCGTCAGGCTGATACTGAGTGCCAGCTGGCTGCTCTGTTGCCCGGCCGCGGTTTTGGCCTGCTCAATGCTGCGGGCGATCATCACACGCCGCTCATCGTTAGCCGGTAACAGCGTCAGCAGCGTTTGCCAGGCATCAATCGCCTGATCATATTGCTGTTGCTCAAAAGCATTAAACGCCAGCAGGCCCAGAGTACGCAGGTTGTGCCGATCGGCCTTAAGCAATTCGTGCAGCAGCAGCGCCGCCTGGCGGTTATCCTGCGGATCGCTGGAGCGGGTCAGCACTTCGGCGTAATCCTGCTTCAGGCCGGGATCGTTAGGTGCAAGCTGCAAAGCCCGTTCAAACGCCTGGCTGGCGATGCTGGCGTTATTCAGCACCATGCCGAGCCGTCCCAGCATGGTCCAGTCGTTAAGGTTGTCCGGTTCCGACTGCAGTGCACTGCGCAGCCCGAGCTGCAACCGCGCCAGCTCCTCCATCGTCAGCGGCTTCGCCGCCGGGTCCATCAGCCGTGCCCGTAAGGCAGGATAGTCCTGCTGCACCTGCATCCAGCCGGTCAGCTGCGCCAGGCCGCCGACTTTCAGATAGGTCCCCAGCGACACCAGCAGCAGCACAATCAGGCCGGGCAGTAATATCCAGCGGCTGCTGCTGTGCGCCTGTGCGGTCTGGGTGGGCGGAATATCGGCCAGCAGCGTCTGTTGCAGCTCCCGCTCCATGACCGGCCGCTCCGCCACCACGCCCTGCTCTTCATCTTCCGCCAGTTCGCTCAGACGCTGATGATAGAAGCGCTGATTGAGGCGATCGCGATCGCCAGCGCTGGCCTGCCGCTGCCGCCAGCCTGCGGCAAGGAACAATACACAGGCTGCCAGCAACAACAGTAAAAGGGTGATCCAAAATGCACTCATTACGGCTTCCTGTCTGACTTCAGTAGCGCATCAAGACGCTGTTGTTCATCTTCATCCAGCTCGCTGCGGGTTTTACGCTGGCGACTGCGCAGCACGATAACGCATCCGCCCAGCAGCACGAACAGCGCCGGTCCGACCCATAAAATCAGGGTAGACGGCGTAACCGGCGGCTGATAAGTGACGAAGTTGCCGTAACGCGCCACCATGTAATCGATAATTTGCTGACGGTCCTGGCCCTGCTTCATTAGCTGATAGACCTTGAGTCGCATATCCGCCGCAATCATCGCGTTCGAGTCGGCGATGCTGTTGTTCTGGCATTTCGGGCAGCGCAGCGAGGCGGTCAGATCGCGGTATTGTTCTTCCTGCGCCACTGAATCGAACTGCAGGGTATCGATAGACGCCCACAGGCTAAAGCTGAACAGCAGCCCACAGACCAGCAGTAACAGACGCCTCATGCTCCCGCCTCCTTACTGTATTTGATCCACAACGGCTTCACTTCCTGCTGCCAGACGCGCTCATTCAGATCGCCTGCATGGCGATAGCGGATGATGCCTTTGCCATCGATCAGGAAGGTTTCTGGTGCGCCGTAGACGCCGAGATCCAGCCCGAGCATCCCGTTGCCGTCATACAGGCTGAGCGCATACGGGTTACCCAGCGTATTCAGCCAGCTGCCCGCTTTGTTGCGATCGTCTTTGTAGTTCAGCCCGACCACCCGAATGCCCTGCTCCGCCAGGCTATTAAGGTAGTGATGTTCGGCCCGACAGGTCGGGCACCAGGTGGCCCAGACGTTAAGCAGTATCGGTTTGCCGTCGGTCAGCACCTGCTGATCGTAAACTTTACCCGGCTGATCGAGCGCTTCCAGCCTGAACAGCGGCACCGGCTTGCCAATCAGCGCCGATTCCAGTCGGGTCGGATCGTCACCGTCGGCATTGCGCGCCAGCTGCCACAGCAGCGCCGCCGCCAGCAGCAGAAACAGCACTAGCGGGATAAACAGGATTTTCTTATTCATGCCAGCTCCTGAGGGACCGTTTTTTTGCGGGCGCGATAGCGAGGATCACACAGGCAGAACAGGCCACCCAGCGCCATCAACAGGCCGCCGAACCAGATCCAGCGCACAAAGGGTTTGTAATAGATCCGCACTGCCCAGCCACCATCATCCAGCTCTTCGCCTAACGCCGCGTAGAGATCGCGGCTGAAACCGCCGTCAATCGCCGCTTCGGTCATCATGGTGCGTGCGGCAGTATAGAAACGCTTTTCAGCCTGCAGCGTCGCTTCCGGTTTGCCGTTGCGCGTCACGTCGATCACGCCTGAACCGCCGCTATAGTTAGGGCCCTGCAGGTTCTGCACGCCACGAAAAACAAAGTGGTAATGATGAATGTCCACGCTGTCGCCGGCCTTCATCCGCACATCGCGCTCTACGCTGTACTGGGTGCTGAAGGCAATGCCAATCACCGTCACGCCCACGCCAAGATGGCCCAGTACCATGCCCCAGTGACTGCGCGAGAGATGACGCAGCCCGGCAAAGAAGGTATGGCGATGGGTGGCGCGCTCATGCAGTTCCAGCAGCGTCAGCACAATGATCCACAGCGACATCATCAGCCCGACCACGGTCATGGCGGCAATACGATCCTGTAACCACCACGGGATCACTATCGAACCGGCCAGCGTCACGATCAGCGCCAGCGCCAGTCGTTTCGCCAGTTTCTGTGGCTCGTCACGACGCCAGCGCACCAGCGGTCCAATCCCCAGCAGCAGGGCAAACGGCGCCATCAGCCAGCTGAACATGGTGTTAAAGAACGGCTCACCCACCGAGATGCTGCCCAGTCCGAGCTGCTTATGCACCAGCGGCAACAGCGTGCCGAGCAGCACCACCAGCATGGCGGCAATCAGCAAGACATTGTTACCGAGCAGGAAAGATTCCCGTGACCAGGTTTCATTCTGCACCCGGCTACGCACTTTTCCGCCCTTGATAGCGTACAGCAGCAGCGAACTGCCAATCACAATCACCAGGAAGGCGAGGATAAACATGCCGCGCGCCGGATCGGAGGCAAATGAGTGCACCGAAACCAGCACCCCGGAACGTACCAAAAAAGTCCCGAGCAGGCTGAGCGAAAAGGCCGTAATCGCCAGCAGCACCGTCCAGGCTTTAAAGGTGCCACGCTTTTCAGTGACCGCCAGCGAGTGCATTAACGCGGTGCCCGCCAGCCACGGCATGAACGAGGCATTTTCTACCGGATCCCAGAACCACCAGCCACCCCAGCCCAGTTCGTAATAGGCCCAGGCCGAACCGAGCACGATGCCGATGGTAAGAAACACCCAGGCCGCGGTGGTCCATGGGCGTGACCAGCGAGCCCAGGCGGTGTCGAGCCGTCCGGCCATCAATGAGGCAATAGCAAAGGCAAACGCCACCGAGAATCCGACATAGCCCATATAGAGCAGCGGCGGATGGAAGATCAGACCGATATCCTGCAGCATTGGGTTCAGATCGTGTCCATCAATCGGGAAATCGGGCAAGGTGCGGCTGAAGGGATTTGAGGTCAGCAGGATAAACAGCAGGAAACCGAGGTTAATCATTCCCATCACCGCCAGCACGCGTGCCAGCGCATCCTGCGGCATGCCGCGACTGAAGATCGCGACCGCCACGGTCCAGGTACTCAGCAGCAGCACCCACAACAGCAGTGAACCTTCATGGGCGCCCCAGGTGGCGGCGATGCGGTAATAGATCGGCAGCAGGCTGTTGGAGTTGGTGGCAACATAGCTGACGGTAAAATCATTGGCAATGAAGGCCCAGACCAGCAGCAAAAATGCGGCTGCAATCAGCACGAACAGGCCGGCAGCCAGCGGACGCGCCATCGCCATCAGGCGGGCATCCTGGCGCACCGCGCCCCACAGCGGATAGGTGCTGAGCAGCAGTGCAATGCCCAGCGCCAGGCAGAGCAGAAAGGTTCCGATTTCCGGCATCATGATGACTGTTTTCCCGGCTGATACAGCGACTGCGGGCCGTTGTGATTTTTCTTCATCGCGTCTTCAATCTCCGGCGGCGTATATTTTTCATCGTGCTTCGCCAGCACTTCTTTGGCGATAATCCGGTTGCCAGTCTCCAGCACTCCTTGCGCGACCACGCCCTGCCCTTCTCTGAACAGGTCCGGCAAAATCCCTTCAAAACTGACGCTCACCACGCCGCTGGCATCATAAAGTTTGAACGACACCGCAAGCGTGTTGGGATCGCGTTTGACGCTGCCCGGCATCACCATGCCGCCGACACGCAGCCGTTGTCCCGGTTCCGGAACTTCATGCGCCTCGCCTTTGCCATACAGGATCTCACTTGGGGTATAAAACAGATCGATGTTCGAGCGCAGCGCATACATCACCAGCGCCGTGGCCAGGCTGAGGCCGATCAGAATCGCCAGCACGGCATACAGACGATTACGTCGACGGATATTCACAGGCTTTCTCCTGCCGCTTCAGCGGCGGCTTTTTTACTCTTCGCTGTCCGGATGCGACGTTCGCGCGCCTCGCGCTGGCGGATCTCTGCCAGTAAACGGCGTCGTGTCAGCAGGGTATGCAACACCAGACCGATCAGCGGAATTAAGGTGCAGGCGACGGCCAGCCAGACATAGAAGGCGTAACCGCCCATGGCGAAGAAGGCGTGCCATGACGAAAATGCCGGCGTCATGCTTTCTCTCCCTTGTTTGCCACGCCGATCGCCCACGGACGATGGCGTTCGGTTAATAAAATCAGATTACGTAACCGCATCAGGGTCAGGGTGAGAAACAGCAGCAGGTAACCGAGAATCGACCAGCGCAGCGGGGTACGCATCACCGGCGCGATGGCCTGCTGCAGTATGCCGGACGAGCCCTGATGCAGGGTATTCCACCACTGTACCGAGAAGTGAATGATCGGCAGATTCACCACGCCAACCAGAATCAGGATACCGGCGGCACGACCGGCAGTACGGCGGTCATCAAAGGCGTGATAGAGCGCAATCACCCCCATATAGATGAACAGCAGCACCAGTTCCGAGGTGAGGCGCGCATCCCAGATCCACCAGGTGCCCCACATCGGTTTGCCCCACGCCGAGCCGGTAACCAACGCAATAAAGGTGAACACCGCGCCGACCGGTGCCATCGCGGCAGAGGCCAGATCGGCCATCTTCAGCTGCCACACCAGTCCGCAAAAAGCGGCAATCGCCATCGAGGCGTAGATGCCCATCGACCACATCGCGGCCGGAACGTGGATATAGATAATGCGGAAACTGTCGCCCTGCTGATAATCAGCCGGTGCGTAACCAAATCCCCAGATCCACCCTAACAGCAACGACGCCAGGCCCGTCACGGCGAACCAGGGTATCAGCCGACCAGACCACTGATAGAGCCGCTCGGGTTTCCCCAGTTGATGTAACGCTTTCCACATATCAGCCACTCACATTTCGGTAAATTATGGGTCGCCGCGCCGGTCAGACGCGGTCATTGCAGGGTAATCCGCAGCGCCGCCGCAGTAGCAAACGGTGACAGGGTGGCGCTGACCAGCAGCATCGCCCCGAGGATCGCCAGATAGCCGCCAATCGGTAAACCCTGCCCGGCGGCCTCAATCGCCGCGCTGGCGAAAATCAGCACCGGAATCGACAGCGGCAGCACCAGCAGGCTCAGCAGTACGCCGCCTCGCCGTAAACCGACGGTTAACCCGACGCCGATCGCCCCGAGAAAACTCAGGGTCGGCGTGCCGATCAACAGCGTTAACGCCATTGCCCACCAGCCATTAAAATCGAGCGATAACAGCAGTGCCGCCAGCGGCGACAGCACAATCAGCGGCAAGCCGGTTACCAGCCAGTGCGCAATCACTTTCCCCAGCACCGTGACCGGCAGTGGCGTCGGCAGCAACAGCAGTTGCTCAAGTGAGCCATCGATAAAATCATCGCGAAACAGCCGCTCCAGCGCCAGCAACGATGCCAGCAGCGCGGCGACCCAGGCGACACCGGGCGCAATGCGCGCCAGCTGTTGCGGATCGGGTCCGATACCCAGCGGAAACAGGGTGATGACGATCAGAAAAAACCACAGCGGATTAACCACATCGGCCCCGCCACGAAAGGCAATACGCAATTCACGCTGGATGAGGCGCAACAGCATCAGATTAACTCCGTCGCGCTCAGGCGAATTTTACGCACCCGCGCCGTCTGGCCGGGCAAGTCCTGATGGGTCGTCAGGATCACCGCCCCGCCGTTATCGGCATGCTGAGCAAATTTCATCATTAATTTTTCGATGCCCGTTTTGTCGATGGCAGTCAGCGGTTCATCCAGAATCCACAAGGTGGCGCGACTCAGCCACAAACGCGCCAGCGCCACCCGCCGCTGCTGGCCTGCCGACAGCTGCGCCACCGGCACTTCTTCGTAACCCAGCAGATCGACGCTTTCCAGCGCAGCAAAAATCTGCGCGTCGTCGCAGTCAGGATGGTAAAAGCGCAAATTTTCCAGTGGGGAGAGCACGGCTTTCACGCCGGGATGATGCCCCAGATAGAGCATCGATGCGTGCCAGCGTTCACGCTGCTGCTGGATCGGCCGATCGTGCCAGCGAATCTCGCCCTGTTCTGCCCGGCTTAATCCCGCCAGCAAGCGCAACAGCGAGGTCTTACCGGCGCCGTTCGGTCCCTCAATCTGCACAATGTCACCTGCTTTGACGCTGAACGACAGCCGATGGAACAGCGTCCGTTCAGCGCGAACACAAGAGAGCGTAATGATTTCCAACATGAAGGGGGAATCGCACCAGCTAAAAAGAGGCCAGGATAATACCATAATGTTGCTGTGGGCCGAAGTCTGCACCGCCGTTGAGACCGACCGTCAGGAGGCGATATGTGCGGTCCGCCACGCTGTTTGCTTAAAAATGCAGCCGCGAAAAAGCTTGTTACGCTTATTCATATCGACCGTTACATTATCGGCAAATAAAAAGCAGCTACGCTTATTACGCCACAGCACTATCACCAGGAGAAAATATGAAGCCTTCATCAGGTAACCAACAGGGTCACAATGACGTTGAAAGCGATGAAAAGGACGAGGGAACGGAAATAGAAGTCGATGAGGAGGCGTTACCTTCACGTGCGGCGGCGATACATGAAGAGATCCGTCAGGATGGGGAAAAAGAGCTGGAGCGCGACGGCATGGCCCTGCTCTGGTCAGCCATTGCGGCTGGATTATCGATGGGCGCCTCGCTGATGGCGAAAGGGATTTTCCAGGTTCATCTCGACGGAGTACCCGGCGCATTTTTACTGGAAAATCTCGGTTACACCTTTGGTTTTGTGATTGTCATTATGGCGCGCCAGCAGCTGTTTACCGAGAACACCGTGACGGCGGTATTACCGGTGATGCATAAACCGACCTGGGGTAATGTCGGTCTGCTGCTGCGTTTGTGGGGCTTTGTGCTGCTGGGCAACCTGATTGGCACCGCGCTGGGCGCGCTGGCGTTTAATGAGATGCCGATTTTTGATGATGCGACCCGTCAGGCGTTTACCAACATCAGCATGAAGGTGATGGAAAACACCCCTGGCGAGATGTTTGCCAATGCGGTGATCTCCGGCTGGATTATCGCCACCATGGTGTGGATGTTCCCTTCAGCCGGCGGTGCCAAACTGGTGGTGATTGTGATGATGACCTGGCTGGTAGCGCTGGGCGATCTGGCGCATATCGTGGTCGGTTCGGTGGAAGTGCTCTATCTTGTGTTTAATGGCAGTATTCCCTGGCACGAATTTTTCTGGCCATTCGCCCTGCCTACGCTGTTAGGTAACATTACCGGCGGCACCCTGATTTTTGCCCTGATCAGCCATGCGCAGATCCGCAATGACATGAGCGAAGCGGCGGTCGCCAAAGCCAAGGCCGATCAAAAAAAGCAGGAGAAGCGCCGTCAGCGTGAAGAGCAAAACGGTTAAGTTGCTGTCGGAATGAGCAAACGCACGGCGTCGTAGTGAATTTCTGCGCCTATCTGCGCTATACTGCGCGCCGTCGTCCTCTTAGTTAAATGGATATAACGAGCCCCTCCTAAGGGCTAGTTGCAGGTTCGATTCCTGCAGGGGACACCACATTCTACAGAACCCGCCTCCACCGACACGAACAAAACCCCTTCAGTACTGCGCTCCGCAATCAATCATACTCAACCGACGCGAACCGACACGAATTGACTACGCCGACTTTTTGCGGGCATATTGTGGGCACACCAAAAACTATGCCCGGAATTATGCCCACATGCTGACCGTCAAGCAGATTGATGCTGCACGCCCTAAAGAAAAGTCATATCGCCTGGCGGATTCTGCGGGTCTGTTCCTGTTCATTCCACCGACCGGGAAAAAGGTGTGGCGCCTGCGGTACCGGTTTGACGGGAAAGAGAAGACGCTCGTCATCGGTCCCTATCCGGAGATATCCCTGACTGAAGCGCGCGCCCGGCAGTCTGAAGCAAAGATGAAACTCCTGGCCGGCGTCGACCCTGCAGAACAGAAGCAATCACTCAAGAAGAAAGAGAAGGCGGCGGATGCTGATACCTTCGGCGACATCTTCAAAGAGTGGTATGCCCACAAGTCTAAGGTATGGTCGCCGGGCTACGCTGACGAGCTGCACAGAATGTTCACTGACGACATCCTGCCGATCATTGGTCATATGAAGATGGAAGAAGTTGAGCCGATGGTGTTGCTGAAGGTTATCCGCCTGTTCGAAGAGCGTGGCGCGATGGAGAGAGCGGATAAGGCAAGGAGGAGGTGTGGCGAGGTTTTCCGGTATGCGATCGTAACCGGGCGGGCAAAGTACAATCCTGCACCTGACCTTGTGGATGCCCTGCGTGGGTACAGAAAAGAGAACTACCCTTTCCTGCCTATTAACCGCATACGTGATTTCCACAAGGCGCTTGAGGGGTATGGTGGCAGCGTGATCGCAAAGATTGCAGCGCAGGTTCTCCATTACACTGCCCTGCGCACCAAAGAGCTGCGATCGATGGCATGGGCGAACGTCGACTTTGAGACCAGGCTCATCACGATTGATGCCGAAGTAATGAAGGGGCGGCGCATTCACATCGTGCCAATGTCCAGCCAGGTGGTGGAGTTGCTCACCTTTTTGAAGAAAGTCACCGGCCAGTACGCACTGTGCTTCCCCGGTCGCACGGACCAGAAGAAGCCAATCAGTGAAAACACCGTGCTGGGCGTGATTCGCCGTATCGGATATGAGGGGCAGACCAGCGGGCATGGTTTCCGCCATCAGTTCAGCACCGTCATGAATGAGATGCACTGGAACAGCGATGCCATTGAGGCGCAGCTGGCGCACGTTAACTCACAAGGAACTCGAGGCATTTATAACCACGCCCAGTACCTTAATAACCGCAGAGAGATGATGCAGCACTGGGCGGACTGGCTTGATGGAAAAGACGCTTAACGCCTAAATAGTCGGCCGGTATGGCTCATACACAGCCAGCACTTCGGCCGTCACCTTTCCGAGAACCACTACCCCATCCAATCCCTGACCGTCGATCGTCTCGCCATCCTGAGTGATGATGCCGCTGGGGAACAATTTCCCAATCTGCGGGTAATCCTCAAGCTGATATGCCACGGTGTCACCTGGCTTCATCCGGGCAGAACGGTCAACCAGCACAAATCCCTCCGGCGTCTCAACACGCATCATATTGGCCGGGTTCGGCATCAGAATGCTGTTCAGGTTAAGACGCTGCTCAATATGGTCCTGCGCAGGAGATGGAAAGCCCATGTCAGATACCCCCGTTCGGGTTGAACTGCTTGTACGTCTTAGCTTCACCCTCCTGAGTAGAGACGTCCCGGAACGTCACCGTATGCGACTTTATCCACTGATTGGCTTCACGCAAGCTGAAGTGCCAGTTGAGAAGCTCCAATTGGCGAACAAACTCCTGAGTAGTGACAGTGACGCCACCATCCGGGCTGCGCCTTATGGCGTTTACAAATGCATCTTTAATCTCATAATCCCGCGGCATGACAAATCCTCCATTGATAAATACTGTATGGATAAACAGTAATATCGATCGGTGGTTTTGATCAAGGCGGAGCGGCTCACAAATTTGTAAAGGTGTGGTCGTGAAAGGGATTTTAGTTTGGCAACAGCCGCGGGGAGTGACTAATCTCAAATCACACCCCGTTACCTGCTCAGACAGGAGCGGTCCGTTCTGCCCCGTCGCCGGGGCTTTTTTAACATGAGTGATGAATTCTAAAATGCACCACAGGTTTAGTTAATTTTTTGCTGGCTCCTATCTACAGTTAAAACTGAATAAACCTTGGAGAAAATGAAGTCTGCTGACGCTTTAACGGCGTGACGAGAGAGCGCATATGCAACCATGAAAGACAAGGCTATGCACATTACCACTCTGATATAAGTGAAATCATTCAGAGAGTAAACGCTAAGAGATAGATACTTGATAAATACGCCGTGTATAAGGTAAATATAAAGAGAATATTTACCAAACCTTGCTAGCATCTTGTTTTCAAACCCAGAATGGCTTTGTTGAATAAATCGAACTTTTGCTGAGTTGAAGGATCAGATCACGCATCCTCCCGACAACACAGACCATTCCGTGGCAAAGCAAAAGTTC
>NZ_JBNPYB010000017.1:0-121657 GCF_050432985.1 Pantoea sp. AN62
TCGGGTCAGCGTTAACTCATCGTCCGGTAATGCCAGTAATGATTCTCTTTCCGACAGAGAAAGAATCTGCCTCCTTGCCATATAGTTTCCCTCATGAATTATTTGATGCGGAATTTTTAACAAAAATGCTTATCGCATAAGGGTACACCCCGACGCCACACAATGAATGACATAACCTATATGCGATAATGTGGTGAAAAAATGTTCACCAGAGCTTATTTAAGGGCATCGACGGAAGATCAGTTCGCCGATCGGGCAAAAGATATGCTGAAGCAGTTCGTTCAGATGCGCTGCCAAATGTTGAAGCCGGTTCAAATTCCCGTACCGGTGATATCGATAGTAACTTGCTGAATCAAAACCTGACGAAGTAAGTCTTTGCAAAAGTGTCTCAAGCACCTGAAATTTAAAAATTGAGGATACAATGACTGATCTGTTAACCCAAACTTATAAATTTAAAAATGGCCTTAAGATGCGTAACCGCATCGTTATTGAATCCCCAAATTTGATACTGTAAATCTCCTCCCCCACCACCTAATACTTTAGCCATCGATCAAAGCGATAGATGAACCCAACCGCCAGTCCCAGCAATAATACCGGCGGTACTAGCGTGGTTAGCTGGGCATTGATTGAGAACAAAATCCCGAGGTTAAGAAAGATCTGGTAAACAATCCAGGTCACCAGCCCGACGATTACCCCCAGCGCTAAACGACTTCCCAACCCTGGCGCACGCGGCGTGCTGAAGGTGAAGGGAACAGCCAGCAGGATCATCGCCAGAATCAAAATGGGCCGCCCCACTTTCTGCCATAAGGCACTTTCATACTCCAAGCTTGGCTGCCCGGTTCTGTGCAGATAGACAATATAGTCAGCGAGCTGTCGGGCTGAGAAGCTTTCTGCGGGTAACGTGAGCCTCTTCAAATCTTCACCCGAAAACAGCGAATACCACTGCATTTCTGGCAGGTTAGTGACGGTTTCCTGCTGCTTATCCCAGCGCTTTTCGGTGACGTCGCGGAGCGTCCATATTCCCTTTCCGGCGATGGTCGCGCTCTGCGCAAAAATATAGGACTTCAACGTCAGGTCGTGATGCCAGCTGAAGATCTCGATCCCCACGGGCTGGTTACGATTATCCAACGATTGCACCGTCACAAAGTCATCCTGACTCCTCGCCCACATCGCATTGCCGACGTCTGAGTCACTTTCTGCTTTTGCCATCGCGACATTTTTTATCTGCAACGCCCGCTGTTGCATCGGAGCGGCTACCCACTCATCTACCGCACTGAGCGTCAGAGTCATCACCAACCCGGCGCAGAAAATCACCCGCGCAATGCGGGAGATCGAAAACCCGGCGGTGCGGATAGCGGTAAGTTCCAGGCTTTTGGATAGCTGTCCCAGCCCGACAATGCCGCCAAGTAAAGCAATAAAAGGCGCAAGATTCACCAGACTGCGCGGTAAGGTCATCACCACGACCAGCAGCGCCTGCGTCCAGCGGTAACCGCCCGGCGCTACATCATCCAGTTCGTTGATCAGGTTGAAGGTGGTAAAAAGCGGGATCAGCAAACCGGCGGCCGCAGCAAATCCGATAAATATATTCCGCATCAGATAGCGGCTAAAGATAGTCATCGGGAGAATTTCCGCAGCAGAGAGAAATCGCGCGCAATACAGCAGGCCAGGCCAATCAGCATCAGCAGCGGAACCAGCCACACGCCGGGGATGGCTGGCAGCGAGCCGTTGGCTACCAGCGTGCGGCAGACGTTGCCACCATAAAAAATGGCGGTAAACAGCAGCGTCAGCGGCAGCAAGGTGGCGTAACGCCCCTGTCGCGGTTTGGTGCGGCTGAGCGGTATGGCTAACAGCACCATCAGCAAGGTGCTGAGGCCGCGGCTTTCCCGCCACTGCAGCTCTGCTTTGTCCGGCGGATCCGACGACCGCCTTAAATCGGCCACGGGAGCCGACTTACGCCTGACTTCCTGACTTTCAATAAAGGGTTTCAACGCGATATTGAGACTGTGGTAGTTCTGCATATTGTCCTGTTCCCCCTCGCGATTCAGCACATACGCCGTGCCGTCCTTCAGGTTGACGCTGGGAGTGGCCAGGGAAGGATCGGTGACCACTACCGAATGCGCCCGGTACAGGTTGGTATTTTTCCCGGAGCGGGAATAAATCAACGCATCGGTAAGCTGATGGCTGGCGGGATCGATACGGCTGGCCATCACCATTCTGCCGCTGCTATTGACGTTAAATTTATTGGCCTGTAAATGGCTGACATCCAGCACCGACTGCGACTGTTGCTCCAGCTGATAAATGTTGCCATACGCCCACGGACGGCCGTAAAGAGACAGCAGCGTCACCACTACCGCCAGGGGAACGGCTAGAAACATCACTGCTTTATACAAGCGAACCGGGCTGGAACCGGCCGCGAAGATTGCGGTGATCTCAGAGTCGGTGTAGAGCTGGCCCAGCGCGACGGCCGTGGCAACATACAGTCCGACCGGCAGCAGCATCTCGAGCGCAATCAATACCTTGTAGCAGACGACATCAAACACCACCTGCAGTGCAAGCGTGCCATTGGCCGCATCGGTCAGGTAACGCTGTGCGGAATAACTGGCGAACATCACCACCAGAAAACCGACGATAACCATCACCAGCCGACGAATTTCAACCGTGATATAGCGTTCAATCAGCGACACAACGGTACTCCTTTCGCGCCAGGCCAGCCGCTTTTCTCAACAGGGCTCATCGTCAGATTGCACATCATGATTGGTCGCTGCCGATCAGCTTTTGCACCAGGCCGATCACATCGCTGACTTCGGTCGGGCTCAGCGACCCATCCTTGGCCCAGCGCACGCACCCTTGCCGATCGAGCACTAAAATGGTGGAGTTCTCTTCAGGGAGCTGCCAGGTTTTCCGCCCGATGCCGTCGCTGTCGACAACGAATTGTGCCCAGGGATAATTCATTTTGTTCTTCTCAATCTTCCCGCGGACGAAGAAACCGGAGCCGGGGATGGCATCATCGGTGTTGACGATGGTGGTGGGCTGGAAGCGATCCTCGGGAAATTGCGCCTCTTTAACGGCGGTGATCAGCAGCGAGTTCTTCTTTTTCGCCGACGTACGGCCCGCGATGTACTGCACAACCCGCACTTTTCCCGCCAGTTCACCGCTGTTCCAGTTTTGATAGCTAAATTTCCCTTCCCTGAGGATCAATTCCCCACGGTCGGCGATAGCCACGGGCGCAACGGGTTGGCCATAAACAAAGTTATGGGCGGAGGTCGCCAATGGCAGCAGCAGCAATACTAGGGTCAGCAGCTTGCTCAGCATCCCGGCCTTGATCACTGCGCGTGAAACCTGGCGAGTAAAGATTCCAGCCGATGGCGGATATCGATATCCAACACCGCAGGCGCGTCGTAAGATTTACCGCCAGACAGCTTGTCGGCCACCATCACATCATGCCGGTCACCCATCAGCCCGTTAATCGCGGCCATAAAGCGGGAAATTTTCCGCGCTTCGACGTTACCAGGATCGAGGGATCTGAGGGTGTCGTAAAAGGAAACCTGCTGACTGACAATTTTGCGGACGTCGTGAAACTCCTTGCCGGTCAGCATTGGGTTCGCAATCAACGTTTGCAGTTGCCGTAACTGATCCTGACGATAAGCAATAAATCCGCTTTCGGTTTCTAACTCAAAATGACGCAGGCCATAGCTGACCTGTGACCAGATCGGCTTGCTGAGGAACACCCGCAGAATATTGCCGTAGAGATTCAGGTTCTTTTTATTGCCATTACGGAAGGCATCCTGGAAGTGGCCAAGAAGCACGGTGGTCAGATGGAACAGATGGCCCGACTGATGTTTTTTGCCGTACAGGCGCTGAGCAAAACGTAAATGCTTATAGCGCGCGCGAATATATTTGTAGCGTAAACGCGTCGACGCCGAAATTTCACGTCCCCGGAGGAAATCATTAACCAGACCCAGCAATTCCTCACGGGTGAAGCCGTCCTCCCAAAATTGCAGGCAGAGCGCATAGTTATTTCGCAGTCCTTCCTGAGAGCACGGCAAAGCTATCTGCTGCGGCAGACTGAAATTCGCGTCAATGATGTCATCCTCTTCCACCGCGGCAAATAATAACTCCGTGGTTTCTACAGGAAATTTCTTCCAGCTATTATCCATTTTGTTGGCTCTCTTGAGGGAGGGTAAACCGCAGGGCATTGCGATGACGCCAGGCATGTAACGTTGGGATCATCGTTAATAATACGTCTAAGGATTGCCCACCAAAATAGGCAAACGCCGCGCCCTGAACGCCGAAAAAGTGTGACATACCGATCAGCAGCGCAATATAACAGGCCGAAGAAATCGTCTGCACAATCAGGAATGCCCGCTGCTTGCCCGCCATAAACAGTAAGGATTCCTGCGGGAAGCCCAGCATAGAAACGATGATCGCGCCGAGCATAATTTGCATCAGATCATAGGCCTGCAAATATTTATAGCCGAAGACCACGGAAATAAGCGGCTTGCCGACGATCAATACCAGCACCGCCACCGCCACCCCGATTCCACCGGCAAACAGTGCTGAGCGCAGGCCGAGCTGCCACGGCTTGCTGGTGCGCGGATCGAGGCGCATGATTTCAGGGTAAAAGCTTTTCTCCATCAGCTTGGCCGGCGTGCCGGTGGCATCAAAGAAGGTCAGCGCAATTTTAAACAGGCCGGCTGCCGCCGGACCTAAAACGATGCCAACCAACACCGTGCTGCAGGAATTTCGGGCCGCCCAAATCGTATGGGCGAAATTGGTCGTCCAGACAAAGTCCCACGCGCCTTCAATTCGGCGAGCGGTCTTCATCAGTCGGGGAGTTAACGCATTATGAATCTCTCTGGAACGCAACTCGCGCGCGGCGAACCACCAAAACAGCGTGCCACCAATCAGGTTGGAAACATACCAGGTAATAATAAAGCCGGGGAAACCCAGCTCGAAATAGAAGCAGAAGAGACTGCCGACCGCCTGCAGGAACGGCTTAATCGCCTGCTGCACGGCAATTAAGTCGAAACGGTTGAATGCCCGCAAAATACCGGTCGGCGTGGACGAGGTCATCGACGGAATCAACGTGCAGTAAAGCACCGCAAGCCAGAGGCTGTGAGTATCCAGACCCAGCGAGTGAGAAAGAAAAGGCAGCAGCGCCATTCCACCCAATACAGCCACGACGCTACTGAGGATATCGAGCCCGAAGGAGAATGAAATCACGTCGCGGAAGCGGGAGATATTCTTGCCTTCCAGTGCCGGGGTGCCGAATTGCACCACGAATTGCCAGGTCTGGAACTTAATTAAATCACTGACCGCTTTGGTATAGGCCTGAATAACCACCAGTACGCCAAACATTTCTGTGGACATGCCTTTGCCGGCACAGGAAAGCGCCACCAGGCCCAGCAAGGCACTTGCCACACTGCCGGATCCGAGATAAGCGGCGTTTTTCAACATCGTGCGAAAGGCGCCATCCTTAAACCAGTGCTTCATTATGTGGAACCGGCGGCAACAGCCGTGATCGAATCCATCGCTTTCGCCAGCACTTCATCGTAAGGCGCGCGGGCATCCAGTTCGATAATGCGCGAACCGTTGTACTGAATTCTGACCATGGCAGAAATTTTATCTTCTAACTCTTCATAACTGTGGTCCGGTTTACGCGCATAGGCGGTATCCACATCAATATCCAGACGCAAAATAAGCTGCGGACGAATCAACGCCATCTGCTGATATAAGCGTCTTTCACTTTCGGCCAGTCGGCTCATTAACCTGCCTTTTGCCCGTTCCACGCCAATGCCGGGACCATCATAATAAAAACCCGATATTTCAGCCTGAGGATAACGATCGCTGATCACCAATACGCCGCTCTGCGCCAGGCGGATCGCTTTCTGTAAATTAGACGAACGCCACAATGAAAAACCGTACATGATCAGAGCCGCCCACAGTGCCGGAGGCTTATTACTCATGCGCTGCGTTTTATCTGATTTCGCCGCCAATCGACGTTCAAGCCAGACACCAATAACCGGTAAGCGTTTAATTTTATCGCCATCCTCACCGGATATCAGGCCTAAATAACGGCGTTCCGTTACCCTTTGCTTTTGCAAATTTCTGACTAAATCAGCCGTCAGCGTCGATTTTCCGGTACCGTCACTGCCGACAACCGCAACAAGCCCCAGGATACAGGAAGAAGACTCGTCCACGTCATCTTCTGCACGCTCGGTATTAATTTTCTTCAGCATGATGGTCATGAAATAACTCTGTCTCTGAATAGGTTAATGAGGCCTGAATCGCACGTAATGATTCATTCAGAATTTTATTCTCCGGCTCTCTGCCATCGAGATCGAGAATGGTTGCGCCATTGAAGTTCAGATGAGGAATAACGGCAATTTTCTCGTGCAGCGCGGCGAGCGAATGATCGGGTTTGCGGGCATGTGCGGTCTGCGCATCAATATCCAGACGGATTAATAATAATGGCGGATATGAGGCCATCCATTGATAGAGCTTTTGCTCTTTATTCCTGAGCCAGCCAATCCAGCGATTTCCGCCGTGGGTTTTGGCCAACTGCGGTCCATCAAAACGGAAGCCCGGCACTTCGGCCTGCGGGTAGCGGTCGGCGATCAGCAACTGACCCGGGCGGTTTTTCCTTAGCAATTTCCAGAACTTATAAGCACGCCAGAAAGAGAGCAGAAAAATCACCAGCGCGGTAATATTGCCGGGAGGCGTGAAAGGACGCTGGTGAACGCGATCGGATTTCTTCAGCAAATAGCGGCCAAATGGCTTACCAATGATTGGCAGATCGGCGATCCACTTTCCTATCAATCCTGATGACTGACCGAGATAGAGAAATTCCGTCGGCTGTTGCGAAGAGAAGTGCTTAACCAGACTGGCAGCTAACGTCGATTTTCCGGAACCATCACAACCTGTAATAGCGATTACGCGCACCGGGGAATAACGCGACTGGGAGTTTATTTTCTGGCGCACAACAAGCTATCCACAGGTAAAAAAACCATTTTATTCTGTTCCTCTATGGGTTCAAGTCATTTATCACCGGGTAGCAGGTATTGTTAAATACCGGCTAAGCGAGCATCTCAACCATCTTTTCACGCTATTTTTCTTATTATTTCGTGCTCTAAAATTCACAAAATCATGCCCGGCGACCTATATTTAACCGCTCACCCGCAGAATAAATAACTCAGTAAAATGCAACCACCTGATTTAATTTTCCATAGCCCGGATTGTCAGCAATTAGCATTTTATAGCCATGGTGCGCTAACGACTTCTTGCGGTCAAAATGGTACATTTCATTCAGTGTTGATAAAGAGCAAAGTATTATGACCTCCAGACTCCCGCCGCTTATTGCGGTAATTGGCAGTGATGGCTCCGGAAAGTCGACTGTCTGCGAACATCTGATTGTCCATGTCAAAAAATATGGTCCTGCTGTAAGGGTTCACCTCGGTAAACAGGCCGGTAATGTCGGACGCGCCGTTTCACAACTGCCATTAATTGGCAAATCCTTCGAACGCGCTATCGAGCGCAATACCAAAAAAGTCAAAACGAAAAAGACCAAACTGGGTCTGTTGCCGTCGGTGGTGATCATGACCTTTGTCGTTCGCCGTTTATTACGTTTTCGCCGCATGCTGGCTTATCGTCGACAAGGGCTGATGGTATTGACCGACCGTTTTCCTCAGGCGCAAATTCCCGGTGCCTATGACGGAACGGTGTTCCCGCCAGACACCAAAGGCAACGGCCTGGTAAAATGGATGGCCGGGCGCGAGCGTTTTGCCTTCAGCTGGATGGCCGCACATAAGCCGGACCTGGTGATCAAACTGAATGTTGATCTCGATGTGGCCTGCGCACGTAAGCCCGATCACCGCCGTGAACAACTCAGCAAAAAAGTGGCTGCCACACCGCTACTGACTTTTGAAGGCGCACAGCTGGTTAATATTGATGCCAATAAACCTGTCGATCAGGTGATTGCAGCGGCGGAAAAAGCTATCGCTGAATTCATGGCCGCCCAGGGTTATGAGCCGGTTTATGAAGGTGAGTCGGTCGCCCACTCGCAATAACCTCCGCTTTCATCCTGCATTCCCTGCTCATGACACGTATGAGCAGGGAATGCGCGGTTACTTTTTCAGTTCCGCAAACGCCTGAATGATTTTATCGATCTCTTCATCACTGTGTGCCGCATTGACGCTACAGCGCAGCAGCGTGACGCCAGACGGCGCCGCCGGCGGCAGAACCAGGTTGACGTAGACCCCTTTGCTTATCAGATCACGCCAGAAATTCAGGCCATCTTCTTTCGAGCCAATCATCACCGGCACCACCGGACTGATCCGTGGCCCCAGCTCATAACCAATCTGCGCCAGCCCGTTATAAAGTCGGTTGGCATTGCTCCAGAGTTTTTTGCGTAATTCAGGCTGCTGGGCGATTTTCTGCAGGGAGGCACGCACCGAAGCAATGCTGGATGGCGAAGGTGACGCGGTGAAAATATAGGGGCGACTGCTGTAGCGCAGCACGTCAATGGCTTTACTGCCCACGGCAAAGCCACCAATCGAGGCCAGGCTTTTGCTGAAGGTGCCGAGGATAATATCGACCTCTTCTTCCACACCCAACTCTTCGGCCAGACCGCGACCGTTTTCGCCCATCACGCCGAAGGAATGGGCTTCGTCGACCAGCAAATACCCGCCAAACCGGCGCTTGATATCGACAATTTCCACCAGTGGGGCCACGTCGCCGAGCATGCTGTAAATGCCTTCGACGATGATGATCGCCTCTTTTGCCCGTTTGCCCAGACGGACCATCCGGCGTTCCAGATCGTTAGCATCGTTGTGACGGAAACGGATAATTTCAGCGCCGCCCAACGCACAGGCATCATAAATACTGGCGTGGCTGTCGGCATCAATCAGCACCACCGCGCCAGGGCCCGCAAGGGTGCTGATGACGGCGAGGTTAGCGGTATAGCCCGTGGAGAATACGATGGCACAAGGGCGGTTGAAAAAGGTCGCCAGCTCCTGCTCCAGTGCAAGGTGTGAACCATAGCTGCCGTTTGCCATACGCGAGCCGGTGGTGCCGGTTCCCTGCAGGGCTAAAGCGGCCTGGCCGTCAGCAATGGCCTGCGCATCAAAGGTTAGTCCAAGGTAATTATTAGTTCCGGCCAGCACAATTTTCTGGTCACCGATGCGCCCTTCCGTCGCGGAGTAAATCTCATCGATACAGGTTCCAAAAGGATTCAGTCCGGACCTCTGGAATTGCTCACGCTCTCCCGCGAGGCGTGAAAACTTATCATACAGGCCCATTGGCGCTCTCCAGGTGAGGTTGCAGCGCGACAAGCAGTTGCTCAGGCGTTCTGACATCCAGCAGAATATTAATCGGAATAGAAATATCCAGTTTGTCTTCCAGCATCATCAGCAAATCCAGCACTCTGATGGATTCTAGGCCAAGATCGTTGACGAGATCGCTGTCCGGCCTGACATCCACCCCGCCCTTAACGATGTCCTTTAAGCAGGTAAGAATATAATCCATCACTTCATCGCGATTTAGCATAAGAACGTTGAAAACCTCTACTCGTAAGAATTAAAACAGTCTTTCACGCAGCGCGCGTTCCAGACTGACCTCTGGAAGCCAGTGAATGGTTTCGGATAAAGATGTGTTGCTTGCCGACCAGTCCTGATGAGTTAATTCGCGGATTTTGCTGTGCGTCAGCATCGGCTCTTTTCTGGCCAGCCGATTCCACAACATACTGACGTCGGCAAAGAACTTAAGCGCTGGCAACGGCACGCCCAGCAACCGCACCGGGCCTCCGCGTACCGCCGAACCGATCGCCTTCAATCGCAGCCAGTTGTATCCGCCCTGCACGCCATCACAGAGTTCGCAGGTTTGCGTTTCCGGCACGTCGGAAACCAGCCACTGGCTGACGGCTTCGGCAAGATCGCTAACGTGCAGAAACGACAGCTTCGCCTCTGGTGAGCCCAGCCGGGGAAGCACACCGCGTAACAGCCAGTCGAAAACCGGTTTCAGCTCTTTATCACCAGGCCCGTAAACCGCCGTCGGGCGAAATATGCCCAGAGACATGCCTACGGCCATCGAAATCAGCTCGCGCTCGGCGACAAATTTTGAACGCGCATACCAGGACAGTTGAGGATGGCGGGCAGCCAGAGATGACAGGAACAGGAATCGCTTACAGCTGCCGCTTAACCGAGCAGCCTGCATCAGGCCGACGCTGCCGTTAACGTTGCATTGGGTGAAGATGTCTTGCGAACTGCCCCGTACCTGCCCTGCACAATGCACAACGCAGGTCGCCCCGCGCAACAGCTTCCAAAGTGAAGACTGATCTTCCAGCGAGCCCTGGATCCACACCAGATTGTCATCGGTGGAGGGTTGCGGCGTGCGGGTTAAGGCCCGCACCTTGAAGCCTCGCGACAGCAGATTCCCGACGATGTGTTTACCAATGAAACCCGTTGCGCCCGTCACTGCTACCGTGGTGCTCATCAGGCCAGCCCTGCCAGTTGCACCGCCGGATAGAGTGTTGCAGATAACCAGCGTTTTTTCGCTTCAGCGCGCGCAGGTTTCCCTGACGATGTGCGTGGAATGCTATGAGGCGGCAGAAGTTCGATATCCACCGCCACGCCGAATTCGCTTTGAATGCTGGCCGACAGCGAGTGAACAATCTGCTCACGGCGTTCTTCAGAACCGATCCTGCACTGGATCTGCAAAATAATTCTGGCGCCCTCGCCGTGCTCCTCGGTAACAAAAGCAATTGCATCGCCGGCGCGAATTTCCGGCTCCGCTTCGGCAACGTATTCAATATCCTGCGGCCAGATATTACGGCCACGAATAATAATTAAGTCTTTCTTGCGGCCGGTGACGTAAAGGTTTCCGCCCGACAGATAACCCAAATCGCCGGTATCCATCCAGCCCGTCACCTTGATCATTTGCTGCGAGACATCGTCACGGAAATAACCGTTCATCAGGCTGGGGCCTGAAATATAAATATGCCCAACCTGATGTTCCGGCAACGTCGTTCCGTTTTCACTACGAATATCGATGCGATGTCCCGGCAAGGCTCTGCCGCAATTCACAAAGGATGAGGTGGCCAGCGTATTTTTGCCTGGCGCGACGGCCCGGCCTTCATATTCCAGCACTTCACGGTCGATCTCATGAATTTGCGCACCGGCGTTCTCTTCCGAGAAACTGACCGCGAGGGTGTTTTCAGCTAAGCCGTAGCAAGGCATAAAAGCGTTAGAATTAAAGTTGAGTTCGCTGAAATGCTCACCGAACTGCTTAAGTAATTCGGCAGGAATAGGTTCCGCGCCCACACCCGCAACGCGCCAGCTGGAAAGGTCCAGCCCGGCCATCTCCTTCATGTTGCTGCGTCGCAGGCACAAATCGTAGCCAAAAGGCGGCGCGACAGTCACCGTGCCACGATTTTTGTCGATCAGTTTCAACCACTGCAAAGGCCGCATGGCGAAATCTTGCGTCCGCAGATAATCGACGGAAAGCTGCGTCGCCACTGGCGTTAGCAGGAAACCGACCAGCCCCATATCGTGATAGAACGGCAGCCAAGAAACGCAGCGGTCGCCAGCGCGTAATCTGATTCCGTCATGGCTGATAACCTGCAGATTCGCCATCACCGAACGCTGGGTAATAATCACCCCGCGCGGGAAACGGGTGCTGCCGGAGGTATATTGCAGGTAGGCAATATCATCGGCTGCAGGTTTGTCGAGCGCAATATCCCGTTCCGGCAAGGCATTGAATTCGGCATTGCTGAGAATATGCGGAGGCGGTGCATTCTCTGTGGCTGAGCTGATTAACGGCACCCACTCTTCACTGCTGATAATCGCCGCCGGTGCGCAACTGGAAATCAATCCTTTCAGCTTGGTGACATACGAAGCACGCTGCCCGATACCCATCGGAATGGCCAGTGGGACCGCGACCAGACCGCCATACTGGCAGGCAAAGAACGCTTCAACAAAACCGACACTGGTCTCTGCGATTAGCGCAACGCGGTCGCCCTTTTTCAGATCCAGCGACAGCAGACGACGAGCGCCACTTATCGCCCGCTCTTTCAGCGTCCGGTATTCCAGTACGGAAAGCAGTTGATTACGCCGGTCGTAGAAGTTCATTCCAGTGCTCCCTTGGGCGGCGTAATCTAACGCCTCCACCAGAGAGCCAAAATCGGCATAGCGCATAGGAAGAGAGTGAGTTGAGCGTGTTTCAGACATAGACAAATCAGCCATAGATTCAAATCACCAAATGCGACAGGCAGGGTTGGCGAGAGAGTTGAAGTTTTATTATGAAATTTTTTATAATCCGTTATTTAACTCTTTTTTATTCCGCCATTAGCTTCGCAGGCAGTTTTGCATTCGCAAACCACCCATTACTAAAGAAAAAGAGTCTCACTGGCATTCATATTCACGATGCCAGGGTATATTCCAGCACCTTCACATGTTCATTACTGAACTTAAACACTTCATAAACAGTAGCCGGAAGCAGGTTAAAAGTGAATAGCTGATTCACGATGATTATGACAAAAGCATTAAGTGATAAAAAATAGCTTCACGTCAGAAAAAGAAAATCAGTAGACTGCAAAGGGTCAAAGGTCTTTACAAAACTAATAGAACGAAAGAGTAAAGAATAAATTGCTTAGCCTGTTGCGGAAGTACTTTGCCAATAATCACTGCAGCACGTAATGTTTAAATTTAAAGTTACCCGTAGGAAGCCAAACTTTTATTAACAAATAATGCTTTTGCCATCAAACGCATCAGCATTCAGTTCTGTTTATTCATCGCGTTAAGAACTCAATATTGCCTGACAGATAGCCACGGGCTTCTTCGAACAGACGGAAACAATTAAAGGTTTTTTATGATTCACATTGAAAAAGTCGCTGAGAAGCGCGATCTGAAGGCATTTATCGCTTTTCCCTCCTCACTGTATCGCGACGATCCCAACTGGATTGATCCGCTGTTTATTGAGCGTGAGGAGCATCTTTCAAAGAAAAACCCAAGCGTTGAACATATTGAGTGGCAGGCTTTTCTGGCGAAAAAAGAGGGTAAGGTTGTCGGGAGAATTACTGCGCAAATCGACAGTCTGCATCGTGAACGTTATGGCCAGGATACCGGGCATTTCGGCATGATTGATGCGATTGACGATCCGGCGGTTTTCGAGGCGTTATTTGCGGCCGCCGAAGTCTGGCTGAAGTCCAAAGGGGCAGTAAAGATAACCGGCCCTTTCAGCATGAATATCAACCAGGAAAGCGGCTTATTAATCGAGGGATTTGATACGCCGCCTTCTGCTCTGATGACGCACGGCAAACCCTATTACGCTAATTACCTTGAACAGCAAGGCTATTCACAAGGCATTGATCTGTTGGCCTATTGGATGAAACGCACCGACCTGCATTTTGAACCTTCGCTGACTAAGCTGATGTCTCAGATGAGAAAAAAGGTGAGCATTCGTCGCCTTAATCGTAAGAAGTTTGCCGAAGAAATGCAGGTGCTGCGGGAAATCTTCAACTCCGGTTGGCAGAATAACTGGGGGTTTGTGCCCTTCACGGAACACGAATTCGCCACCATGGGCGATCAGTTGAAATATCTGGTTCCTGACGACATGATTTATATCGCCGAAGTGGATTCGGTGCCCTGCGCATTTATCGTTGGCCTGCCGAATATTAACGAGGCTATTGAAGGGTTAGAAGGCCGTTTATTCCCCTTCGGCTGGGCAAAACTGTTGTGGAGACTGAAGGTGAGTGGCGTGCGCACTGCGCGGGTGCCATTAATGGGGGTTCGTCACGATTTTCAGTTCAGTCGGATGGGGCCAATTATGGCGCTGTTGCTGATTGAGGCGTTACGAGATCCCTTTGCAAAACGCAATATTGATGCGTTGGAGATGTCGTGGATCCTGGAATCCAACACTGGCATGCGAACGATTCTGGAGCGCATTGGTGCGGTACCTTATAAGCGCTATCGCCTGTTTGAAAAGACGCTCTGAGCCATCTGCAGACACTATTTACCGTCGACTCTCGCGGCGGTTTTGCTTACCCGCAGCCGGCCATGTGGCACTGTACTGTAAGTGAATATCGGCGCGAGATGATTAATTAAAATAATTAATCATTAAAAGACCGTGATAACTCACCTGACGTTATTAATTGGGTCGGTTAATTCAAACTCATTTATAAGAGTAAACGCATGTCCTTTGAAAAGAAAAAAGGCATCAATCGCTTCATCAGCAGCGTCAATAATTCCTGGGAAGGTTTGAAAGATGCCATCTTCACCGAAGATGCTTTTCGCCAACTCATTATCATTAATACATTCTTACTAATCATTACATTTTTTCTGGACATCACTAAAACAGGACGGCTGCTGTTAATTGCAACCTGCTTTATTTTGCTGATCGTTGAATTATTGAATACAGCCATTGAAAGTGTGGTTGATCGTATCTCTTTGGAGATCCATCCCCTATCCAAACGAGCCAAAGATATTGGTGGTGCAGCACAGTTAGTGGCAGTGATTATGACGATAATCATTTGGCTGAGCGTTATCTTTTAGCGATTACCAGGCTTAAACCGCAAAAAAAAGCATTTATCGTATGCTTTCGTGGGCTTTGTTGAATAAATAGAACTTTTGGGCATAGTCAGGAGCAGATCATGACACTCCTGATCCTGCAGAGATATCACGTGGCAAAACAAAAGTTCAAAATCACCAACTGGGCTACCTACAAAAGTGAAATGCTCCATGTCGATTAATAAATGAAAAGGTTAGTAGAGCATCCATCTTACCCTGCCCCCGAATATGATCCATTCATAATCAGGAATAACCGGCTTCATTCTGGCTGCATATTCTGGCAACCGGCAGATTTTTCGGCAAATTCACAGGGCGTCATTCAGCCCAGTGCAGAATGGGGACGAATCTGGTTATAGTGTATGCGCCAGGCCTCGATTTTGCACCGTGCATCCTCCAGAGACATGAACCAGTTCTCGTTCAGGCATTCCTGCCGCAACCTGCCGTTGAAGGACTCGACCGTAGCGTTGTCCGTTGGCGTTCCCGGGCGTGAGAAGTCGATCCTTATCCCTCTTTCATAGACCCACCTGTCCAGCATTTTTCCTGCAAATTTAGAACCATTATCGGTTTTCAGCAACTGCGGCAAAGGACGCCTGAGCGCTATGCTGTTCAGTATTTCTGCCACTTCTGTTGAACGCAGATTCTGCCCCACGCAGATCCCCAGGCATTCGCAGTTGTACAGGTCGATAACCGTCAGCAGGCGCAGCCGTCGCCCGTCAAACAACGCATCAGAGACAAAATCCATGCCTCAGACGTGATTCGGATACAGACCCTGCGGCTGCGGTTGTCGGCGCTGTGCAGATTTATTGCGCCTTGGCCGTTTGAGGCGCAGCGACAGCCCCTGCTCGCTGTAAAGCCGGTAAATCCTTTTGTGGTTATCGCGCCAGCCTTCCCGTCTGAGCGTCACGTGTACGCGGCGGTATCCTTGCCGCGTTTTTTCTGTCTTTTTATATCTCTTTTAAAAGCACTCGCTTGTACCAGTGTTAGCATCAGATCCCCATATCATTGAACAGGGCGTCGGCAGTTTCGAAACGTTTACCGCGACCGTTTTCCAGTTCATCTATAGCGCGACGAGTCGCGGAGTTAGGGGTCTTAACCTCAAAAGGCAGACGGCCTTCTTCAGCGACACGCATCATAACCAGGCGGATAACGTCCGAGGTGCTGAGGCCCATCTTGTCCAGTGCAGCGACAGCTCGATCTTTCGTATCCTGTGGAATACGCGCTCTAACCATTGCATCTGCGTTCATTTTTGTTGCTCCAATACATAGCAAAGAAAGAAATACTCAAACGGAGTAGATCGTCGTCGGTTGTCGAATGACGACTTCGTCAATTGCAGCTACAACGTAGCCACAAATCAAAAGTTCTTTCACAATTAAATGCAGTAATGCAGCTTCAGTTACTGGAGAAAAATAACTGTCGGAAAGAGAGTGGCCACCCAGGACGTATGCATGCCCGTATCAAACATTATTCAGCGTGGCGGAAAGGCCGGTATATCAATCCCTTCCGGGTCCCCTGATGCCTCCCACTGCCACCACCGGCCGGCCCCGTACTCTCTGTCGTACAGGGCCGTTTTGACCTGTTTACGCTGCAGGTAGTCCGGGGTGTTCATGCCGAACACCTCCATCGGCAGGGCTTCCATGCCGGCGACGTCCGTCAGCACGAAGTCCGGGAAAACATCCTCTTCACCGTCGTAGCGCAGCGGCTTGCTGAACGCGCGCTTTTCCTGCCACAGACGCGCCTCAACCATTCCCTCATACCGTGAGTCCAGGGGAATGTAGCGCGAGCTTACGGTCATCAGCGCCGCATCGATTATCCTGCAGCTGCTGCGCGGAAGGTTGCGGCCGTCTCTCCGGATAAAAACCGTTTCCGGCGGCTCGGTTTCGCAGATAACCATGACCCGGGCTCCGCGGCGCCAGTCTCCCAGCTCCGCGGCGCCAGTCTCCCAGCTCGCGGGAAAAGCTCCGTGTGAGACGGGCCCTGACGTCATCCGGCAGCTGCAGCGCCGGAAAACCGGCAAACAGCCCCAGCGGAAGCGTATGCTGCAGCCGCTCACCGGCCGCGTCGTTCCAGATGGCCAGCTGCGAGATCAGGATGAGGCGACGTGACGCCCTGCCGGCGTCCTTCGCAATCAGGCGGTTCTGCGTAACCTGCGGCGAATCCTTCATGGCCATCAGCATCAGCGACTGCTGCAGCGGCACCTGTCCGATACGTACGCGTGCGGCCGTTTCATTAAGCCGCCAGCTGATCCAGCCCGGATAGCGTTTCTTCCGGTCAAAGGCGGGGTACCAGACGTTGATGCCGGACTGCTCCCAGAGCAGGTGCAGCAACCCCAGCAGACGCATAGAGGGCTGCCGGCGCCGTTTAACGGGGCCGGCGCTGACCGGGATCGCATCCGGTTTTTTGTCCTGAATATATTTCTTGTGCAGGCCGGTGGGTAGGCATACGACAATGCTCCCGTCCGGTGTCGCCTTAACGACGTCAGGTGCATAAATAGCGGCCTGCCTTTCATCAGACCAGACGGAGTAAAAGCGGCAGTCCGGCGCGTGCTCATGGCCGGAAAACGCCCATGAAGCGAGCCAGCACTGATCTGTTTTCTGAGAGAGGTGCACCTTAAGGCGCCGGCACTGGGCATCCTCATCCGGGGGGCGGCACAGGCAGGTCACCACCGTAGTGGCTTTATTATCCCGCGCATACTTCAGCCAGCGCTGCCACTGCTCCGGCTTATCCGTACGGAAGTCTGCGTCACACTCCCGCATACCGCGCATACCGCGCATGCCGGCGAACCGCACCGGAAACGTTTTCTTTGCCGCCATAATAATAAGCACCCTCCCGGTGACGCCGTCATGCTGTGCCGGTTCTGATCCGGCAGGGCCCGGACTGCACGACACTGATCGCAGGTAATAATGAAACTTCAGACAACGGAATATAATACCTGCGTGATTTTTTTAATTCAGCCTGTCCGCCGGGCAGATTACCGGTGATGATTCATTCCACAGCCGGTTAAATTCCGTCTGATACCGGAGTGCCGCTTCCGGCTCGCCCGTAATAACCAGCACGTTTTCTGCATTTCTTTTTTCAGCCGACGAAGTATAATTAAATGAACCCGTTTCAACCGCGCCTCCGTCAGCCACAATGAATTTATTGTGCATGATGCTGTACATGCCGTTTACGAGCACCTGAACACCCGTGCAGGCCAGCCCGCTGACGAGCGACCAGCGGTCCCGGCTTTTCTTCTCATCAGTAACCAGCCGTGCGGTCACGCCCCGTGCTACGGTCGCCGACAGGGCCTGTGCTACGGATCGGCTGGTGAAGTCATAGGCCGCCACATCGATACTCTGGCGCGCGCTGCCGGTGAACTGCAGTATCAGGCTCAGTGCGGTGCCGCCGGGCGAGAACCCTGTCGTCACAGTGGCCAATGCACAGGGTATAAATGGGAGTACTGATAATAGAGTTACTCTGGTTATATATTTACGCTAGGGTTTTACCCGCATGAAAAATCAATTAAATATCTTACCATGCAGACAGCAAACCAATAAACAAATTCAGATTCACTCAGCAACAAAATATAACAAATAGAGGCTAATCACTTATTTCCTCCTGCCGATAACAGTATGTGAACAGGGAGAAAATATACATGAATGAATTTCACGAAATAAATATTCTTACGTCTCGCGGTGATATTAACGGAGCGCTCTTACTTATCAGTCAGTGGAGTGAGAACATCGCGCGTAAGATCATGAAAAAGGCGGGTTACAGCGTGACGCCGCACGCCGGCCGCGCGTTCTGGGCGTGGGTGCAGGCCACGCTGACGGATTCAGCCCGGCAGCGCCGCTGTGGCTACAGAGTAAGGGCTGAGCGCAGGGCGCCCGTCCGCTACAGTCGCCAGCAGGCGCTGGAGAATTATGACGCGTATGCTCAGATGATGGCCTCAGACGTCACGCCGCAGGCTGAGGCTGCCCCGCAGGGAGATGTAGCGCCCCTCGATACGGGTCCTGAAAAAAGTGTCGCAGTCTGCGGCCGCACAGAAAGCCTGATACTCCTTCGCCGGCACGGCAAGCCAGCGCCGGCACGCGCCGTTCCGGTACTCCAGTTCCAGCACGCCTGTGGTCGCATCGTATCCCGCGCTGCTGAAAAGCGCAGATGTCACGTCATGTCTGTTCATGGTGCTCTTCCGGGCAGGTCCCTGATGAATGAGATCGTTGATCGTAAAAGTGTGGGGCAACCGTACAGAATGCCAGTTCAGGGTAAAACAGAACGGTATGTATCATGCTGTTTACTCACGGCTCAACCGCTGCAAGTCCGTCATTATGAGCCGCCCCCGGCGTTCACTGTAGCCTGTAAAAAGAGAACCCGGAGGGACAGGGACCCGGCACCACTGACTGCTTTGTGGGGATCAACCGCCTGGCGTCAGCGTTCACGGTTTTTTAGCGCGGCAGACACCCGCTTCTTTACCTGCGCCAGAAACGCCTGCGCCGTCGTGTCCCAGTTCGCCGGCACAAATTCCCCTTTATAATGCGTCCTGAAATCCAGCTCGGTATCGTCGCACCCGTCCAGAAACAGCTCAATGTCTGCCAGCAGGGCGTGAAGATTCGCGTCGGGCATGTCGTGGATGTAGGCCTGAATCTTGGGTTCTATCTCATGTCCGGGTTCGGCCATTACGTAATCCTGACCGAAATAAACGCCGATAAAATTATCCAGTTCGCTGATGCTGATACGGTCCACTATACCTCCGGAAACGCAGTCAGAATAAAATAAGGTTTTCCATTAAATGTGCTGAAATCAATCACAACGCGGACGGAATAACAGGCAACGGTCTCCTGATTTGCTCTGCGCACCATGATCCCCGTCGGATGCGCAAACCTGCGGCTCAGCCGCATGCGGGCACGCATGCCGGGCGGAACGTTTTTCACCCACATCGTTATCTGATTTTTATTATCAGCCAGTACCCGGCTGATAACTGACTCAGCATCGCTGAGTGATTTAAAACTGCTGGATTCTTCAAGCCTGGGCTCTCTGACAAGCCTTTCGCGTAACTCATCCGGCGACTTTCCTATGTGCCGCTCAATGGTATGGCCACCGGGCGCGCGTCCCGACAGTGATTCATGCTCAGCAATTTTAAACCGCCCCGCGCGTACGGCGATGACCCGCTCTGCGCCGGCCGCCAGTGCAAACGCCATCGGTATGGCAATGTCGACGGTCAGACCAACCTTCATGGCGGTCTGGCGGTCAGCACCAAGTGATTCCGCCAGCGCGACGGCTGAATTAAAGGTATCGGTATTGACCAGCCTGCCGGTCCAGACCTGCCGGAGACTGGCCTGGATGGTATCCAGTGCGTGCGTTCCCACAAAGACGCAGCTGGCTTTGGTCAGCATAGTGGGCTCCGGCACCACACACAGAGCCCCGGCACCAAACATCTCCACGATCCCCCCCGCCAGTCCCAGCCCGCCGGACAGGCGGTTACCGGATGTTTCCCCTTCACTGACGCTGCGATCAGAGAGTACGGCCGCCAGCTGCACCGGAGAAAGCGCAATCCTCAGTCCCTGTCCGTCGTTCACAGAATCCTCCTTTTCGTAACCGCAACTTAATTTACTCAATTTATAACCGGCACTGCAGCAGGTCGCAAACCGGTGGCGCTGCTCCGTTTATCTTCGGGTGGCATTAAACAGCAGAGTTCCGGCCGTCGATTTCAGTACCATTGATAACCGGAGTAATGCCGGCACGGGTTTCAGAGGGGCTCCGCGCTGTCCACATCCGGAAGAATTTCCAGCTTATCGATAACGATCTGCATGACGTCAGCCATGCCCGGCGACCATTTTTCGGGTATGTCGAGCTCCGAGCGGAATACCCCCGCAAGCCTGCTCCGGGTGGTTTCGAGACCGGCATCGGCCAGCATGAGTACTGCTTCACCCAGCAGACGATATGCCTCTTCTGAATCCCTTCGTTCTGTTTCAGTAACCTGCATAGCACTTACCTCTCAGACGTAGCCGGACAGGCGAGCAGTGCGCAGCCTGTCCCTTGGATGCCGCGTCAGCGGCATGGAGGCGCCAGGAACTGTCAAGGACGGCTCAGATACCATCGGGCGCCGTAAGCCCGGCAGAGCCGGTTACAGGGCGGATGGTGGCAAAAATCCAACCCCTTCCTGCCAGACGCCGTTTAAGCAGCGGCCTGTCAGCAGCTTATCAGCCGGACGGTCGGAGACGAAAGAAAGAATCAGCGGCACTACTTACAGCAATGAAGAACTGACTAGTTACAACACCCATTAATCAGCCACTGCAGTTCCGGCCCTCCGGGCCGGGCGGCCGGGGCTGGTCAGTGGGGGCAACCGGGTTTCAGGTCCGGCTCGGGTTTGGCCGGGGAGGGGCATCGGGTTTCAGATCTGCGCGGTGTCTGACTACAGTGAATCCTTGATTGTTGTAACTAACTGCACGCGCCGGGGCCCGCGTCAGCGGGAGCTATTTTAAAGATTCTGAGCGGCGCGGACGCCTGCGGCCGCTGCAAGCGAAGGCCTCATTATTTATCCTCTGAGCGGCCGGACTGAAAACCTTATTTTCTTTTTGATTATTTCTTTACTGACCGAAGGTCAGGAATGTCTTGCGGGTAACCTCAGACTCATTTGCAGGTAAGGTTAACTTTCCGATTGCGGGTAAATGTGGATTAAAAAAAGCAGCACCGGAAACGGGTGTATTATTGCGGCGATCGTAGCCTGAATGGCATGCCGGCAGAACGGAAAACCGGGCATTCTGTACGCGGGACAAACGACTTTACCGCCAGTCAAGGCGGTTAACGTCGGGCGGGAAAACGTCAGTGAACGACGTCGGGAGGCGCGGGTTCGTAGCCGAGGCCCAGCTCCAGCTGGTTAAGATGCTGCCACACCAGGCGGTCGAAGCCGTCAGCGTCAAGGTTGATCAGTTCGTGGTTTGGCCGCGTGCGGATGAGCCAGCTGGCCATCGTGCTGCGCCGCTCATCGAGCGGAAGCCTGCCCAGTTTATTACGGCGCTTCTCACGTACGGCCTTTTCACGCCGGCTCAGAAGCGTCGCCATACGGGCTTTTTCATACCAGCGCCGGCGGGCGGCCCGGACGGAGTCACGCGTGCCGGGTTCAACTATCCCTTCCTCCTCAGCCTCAATGCGCAGGTTTCGCTGCAGCAGCAGCTTATCCATGTTGACGCCGCACAGCTGCCAGAAACGCTCGGTGAGAATTATATGGCGGGGCATCCAGTACTGTTCGATCGGGTCCCATTCAAGGTCAGGCATTTCGATAAGGCCAAATCGTGCCAGTTCCGGGAACAGACGCGACAGCCGGCAGGTCTCGACCCGGGTTTCGGGAATGACATTGCCTTCGCTGTCTTTCGGGCTGAGTTCGCCGGCCAGCCGGCTGACATTAACAGTCACGACCCATGTGGCCATGTCGGCGCGCTGAACAAGCAGGGGGAATATCGCATCAATAAGCGCACGCCGCTCCGGGCGAAAGTGCCGATCGCGGCCGGCAGCCTTACGGTACTGCGTGAAGTACGGATGGAGTGACGGCCGGAATCGCAGCTTCCATTCACCGCTGGCCCGGTCTTTCATGACCAGACGGCGCATGGCATGGCCAAACTCGCCAGGAAGGGGCCGATAGCCGTCAGGGGCGAACCAGCGGGGTTCAGGGCATTTGCAGGTGACATCATGATCGCCGCGGCGACGTCTGTCATTTTCTGAAGTCGGGCTGTTTAACCCGATTAAAATCTGGTCATTCACCCTGTCCCGAACTTATGGCGGACAGGGGTTGTCTTATGAAAAGCATGCGTTATAATCCTTCACAGGCCAGCGCCTGCTTTTGGACCCCCTGATTTCTGCCGCCTTCCGCCAAGTTGATGACAGATTTCGGGGGGTTTTTGCATTCAGAGCCCGGTGAAACGCGGACTCCGTACTCTGGACGTTTTTGCGGATACGTCCCATCCGGTTAATTCTTCCCCGCGCCGCGCATGTCCGGCCACAGGTTTGCTGCACACCCTATCGTTAACCACCACAGTAATCGATAAGGATCAAATAAAGATCGCCGCCCGGCGAATTCTGAAAAGAATACCCATCTCAACCACTTAAATCCAGCACAGTTTGTCCATATCACGAATCGTATGGATAAAAAAAGTTCACCGAAAAATTCTTCTGCGATCGTATTAACATTTATGAGCTGACTTAACCCAAATCACGCATCTGGCGGGATGGTGACACTGGAGGCGCGGGTACCGGGGCGGACTTTAGTCCGTATTCATAAGGGAGAGGTGGACTACGAACGCGAAAGATCTCATCACGTGACGACGGGCATGGCGGTCCAGGCTGAGGCGTACCGGAGCAACGCGAGGAACGAACAGCCTGAACGGCGTGGACGTCATGGGGTAAAGGTTCTGGCGGGATAGCCGATACTCTCCACGCGCCGGCAGTGAAACCATTCTGAGAATGCCGGCGTTGCTGCTTGCCCGGTTCTGCTCCGGGCTTTTTTTACCGGCCGGCGGCGCGATCGATGGCCTGCTGCAGAACCTGTTCGCTGACCACGCCCGGTATGACCGTGGTGTTCTGTGCGGTGGCGTTTTCTGCCGGCATGACAATAATGCCCGGCGTACCGGTAAGTCCCAGCATTTCCGCCAGCGCATCATTGCTCTCAATTATTCCATCGGAAGCGGCATTATCGTCGCCCGAAGAGGCACCTGCTCCGGCTGTCGCGGCCACCTTATCAATGTCTTCTGCTGTCAGTTTCCCTTCGTTATGCCCGGTCCGGTAAATGCCGTTGTGAAAGGCCATGTACGAATCTGCACCCTGCTTCCGGTAAATACTCAGGCCACGGCGTGACGCCTGCGCCGACTCCTGATAGCGCGATGCAAAGATGGTCCAGTCGCGGAAGGCAAAGCGCACGCCGGCGTTTGCGGTCATCACCTTTTCCATCACCGGTGCCATCATGCTGCAGGCGATACACTCATAGTCAAAGAATTCGGTCACGATGATCTCTGAGTCAGCCGGCCCTTTGACCGGCACGCCACCGAGCTGCATCAGCAGCCGGTGCGCCTTAAGCGCTGACTGCACGTAAGTCTGCTGCTGCATGGCCTGCTGGCGCGCCTGCAGCTTTTTACTTACATCAATGAGCACATCAGGATGCGCGACCAGATAGTCCGCCGCAATCTCACCGATGCGGGCCTGCTGTGCCGGGGTAAACGCTGCGGCATCAGCCGCGACGGACGGTGCTGAGGACAAAGCGGTGCTCATGGCCAGCGCAAAGGCGGCCATCTTCAGGGTCTGTTTCATGATTTCTCTCATATGCCGGCGTCGGGCCGGCTGAAGGTGAGGCGGCCGCACTGAATACGGCCGCACAGTGTATTAACGTTCTTTCTGAATGTGACGGGTAATCTCCGGGGCGGAGAGAGTTCTTTCCTGCTCACGCCCCCGCATTTCCGGTGGCAGACTCACCTGTGCCTGCCGGTCAAGCTCGCGTGCGACATCAGCCAGCGCCGCTGACGAAATATCCGGCTGAGCCGCTTTAACAGCAGAGCGCGATCGGCTGAGCTCCTCCTGCACCTCGCGGACCACCGCGGCCGGAACCACGCCCCCATTGCCAGCAGTGGCGGCCTGCCTGACGCTGTCCGGTATGCCGCTCGCTGACAACGCACCGAGCCCGGCGCGTACCGCCGCATCAGCAGAGGCTTCAGGCGTATCAGCCAGCGTCCGGGCAGCCTGCCGGACGAGCGCGCTGTAGTCCGGCTGCGATTCGCCCGGAAGGCGGGGCACCTTCTGCTCCATAACCTCTGCCACACTTTCTGCAAGCTGTACTGCCAGCGTGATCTTATCCATTCCGTCCCGGGCGGGTGGCGTTTCAGGCAGAGGGGTTCTTTCCATAAGGCCGCCGTTACTGACAGATTTTATTGCACTGCGCAGCGTATCCCGCTCATCCTGTTCCTTCTCTGTTCGCGGCAGAACAGCGAGCATCTCCTGCAGCTCCGCTTTCACCTGACTCAGCAGCGTGGCGTCCGGACGGCGCAGCTGATCCGGCTGGCCGCCTGCCACCTTCAGTAGCTGTGCGGACGGCAGCTGCCGGTCATGCACGATTAATACCCCCGCCTCCGGCTTTTCGCGCGCAGCGGCAAATCCCTGCGTAAGATCGCTGACGAGCAGAACCTCGCCGCTGCGGCTTTTCTGCAGCATGGCGGCCTGTGCACCTTCCGTTACCAGCTGTCGGGTCTGACCAGGAGTCAGTGACCCCTTATGGTGACGCAGCGGGGCCATCGTCAGGCCCGCCGCTTTGCCGTTACCGTCATACACCGGCAGAGCCAGATGGGGTTCAGGAAACTTTCGTGTCGGCGGGATAATGCGTGCCGTCACGGGGCTGCCGCTGAGGCCGGTCGACCGCAGGAACGCGCGGCCAATCGCCGTTTTCGATGCGGCCTGACCCATCGCCCAGATCCGTCTGGCCTGAGCGCGCTCCGGCTCCGGCATCAGAGCGTCATGCGCCGTGGCCGGCTCGTTTTTTCTGCCCCCGAGCGTCTTCGTCCAGCCTGCTCTGTCATCCGTTACAATCTGGACGTGGTCCTTCGCGCGTGAGACGTTGATATAAAATGCCCGCGCGCCGCTCATCAGCTCACGGGCGCCCACAACACCTTCCAGCGCCAGCGAGTACCGGGCGCTGGCACCCTGCGCGCCATAGCCGGTGACCGCCCAGCTGTAGTCCACGTGCCGGTCTGCCAGCGTTTTCGCCGGATCGATGACCTTCACCCCGCTGCCGTTACGCAGAACAATCTCACCATTGTCGCGCAGTTCATCCACCCGGTACTGTTCGTGTGCAGCATGACCGGCCTGCTTCTGGGTTTTACTGAGGCGGACGCTGTCACCGGTGCGCAGCTCAATTTCACGGGTTTCGAAAACCTCAATTTCCGTGGCGTTAAGTTCCTGCGACGACCAGAAATGCGTACGCCCCGCTTCATCCTGCAGGGTTATGCTGCCATTCTCCGGGTCAACGCCGGTGACCTGCAGGTATCGTTGATTGGCCATAACCACTTGGCCGGTTTCCCAGTCGTCTATGCGGTTAAAATCGTGCCGTCCGCCATTAATGCGGTCCAGGACAGGGACGATCCGGAACGTCTCGCCCAGCTCTTTTGTCATCACCATCGCGTTATGAATACCCTCATTGATGGCTTTACGGTCATCATGCAGCTGTACCATAATCATGGTCTGCTCCCGCGCCTCATCGGTACGGCTCATAAAGTCAGCCACAATGCTGGATACCGGGTCAGCTGACTGAACAATTGATCCGGAGGGATGAACCTTACCTGTCCGCCGGGGGACAACGTCTGGCGAGACCTTTTCAATGTTTCTCAGCGCCGCCGCGAAATCATTGCTGATGATGCTGTAAACCGCAGACTTCAGGTCCGTATCGCGCTGGCGCACGATTTCTTTCATCACCGCCACATCGATCGGGCTTCGCTCCTGCATCAGCTGGAACGGCGCACCGCTTTCGGGCGACTGCAGCTGCGCAACGTCCCCCACCGGCACCGCGCGGCCGTTGCCGGCAGCGATCGCGCGGTACGCCGCCGCGGTGTCCTGGTTACCGATCATGGAAGACTCATCGATAAGAAACAGCATATTGTCGTAGCGGACGTCTTCACCGGCCGCGGTGCGCATCTGCCAGCCCAGCACAAACGACTTAAGCGTCTGCGCATCGATGCCCGTACCCGCCATCTCTTTCACCGCCCGGTGAGTCGGCCCCAGGCCCACGATAACCGGACGGGCGTCAGCCGGCAGGGTATCAATTGCCGCCTTTACCGCATTAAACTGGGTGGTTTTACCGACGCCCGCATACCCCTGTACGGCCGTGAACCGGTCGGGGCTTTGCAGAATGAGTGAGGTGGCCTCTTTCTGCCCCTGAGTCAGGCCTGACAGGAGAGCGGGGTCCACCTGTGCCATCAGCGGCACCTGCGTGTTTTTGCCCCGTTCGATTTCACCGAGGATGGCCTTTTCCATCTCCCACGTAGACCGCGCAACGAAGCGGGCTTCTGATCCGGCCTGCACCCGAATGAGATCACCTTCTTTAACCTGCCGGGCAATTTCGTTTTCAATAAGCTTCAGGTCAGCGTTGAACGTCAGGGCCTCCTCAAGCAGTTTCGTCCACGGGAAGGCGACATCACGCATCTGCGCCACGCTGCGCGTGACGGCTTTCTGCGCGTCAGAGAGCAGCTGCTTATTGAGCGCGTCCACGGCCTCATTGGCATCTTCCTTTCCGCTGGCCTGCCGGACAAGCGATAACGGCGAGCGCGTTGAGCGCAGCCGGCCAAGCTTTTCTTCCGCCCGGCTCAGGGCTTCGCCGGTAAAAATCTCCGCCTGATGGCCGGACTGCGCCAGCGCATTAATCATGTTCACCGACAGATCCTGTGCGCCAAGACTTGCCAGCACCGTACCCCGCTCGTTGTCACGGCTGCCAGGCGGGCTGACGTATCCGTAAGTGACGTAAAGCGGGCCTGACGCATCCAGTCGCAGCGGCTTTTTTTGTCCTTCGCGCTGCACGACAAGTGACCCGTTTTCAATGGCTGTGACCGTGAGGCGATCGCGCGCCTTCAGCCCCGTATGTTTATCGCCGGCGAGCGCAAACAGTCGCTCTCCGGCGGCAACATTCATCTGATTCTGTGTAAACAGCCGCCAGTCGCCTGAGAGTGCGCTGAGCTTCACCCGTGACAGCACGCCGTCCCCGTCAACCAGGGAAAGCATGCGGGTCTCGTCATGCACGCGGTCGATGACGTAGTGACGTGTTTCATTTTTCTCCGACCGATCTTCCAGCACCATACCGGCGCGGTAGGTCTGAGGGAGACGGCGCTCTTTGGCTGTCGTAAAGACCGGCGTACGCGCCACGATGCTGACCGACTCCTGCCCCAGCCTGCCGGCATCCTGCAGTGCATTCCGGATGACACCGGTCAGCTGGGCCTGCTCGCGCGGACCTGCGACAACAGCCGTGACGGGGCCGTCCGCGGGGTCCATTCCGGCAAAACGCTCTGCCAGCGCCTGATAGCGGTCGCGCTTGTCCTGAATACTGGTCACGCGGACCTCAATTCCGTCAGGCGGTGCGTTCAGGCTCTGTCGTTTTACGCCCGCTGCGGTCAGCACGGAAAGGGCGCTGGTGTTTGACTGCCGCCCGGCGCTGTCCAGAAACAGCAGCTGCGCATTCTGCACCTGGGCCTCACCGGTGAGCACCAGCATCTCTTTAAGGCTGAGCTTTTCAGCACCTTCCACGATGACCGTACTCTGTGGCGTGAGGCTGAAGGTGCCATCAAGCATCCGGCTGCGGTGGAGAAGCCGGTCTTTAAGCTCAGGTGATTTGGCAAAGCTGAGTGCGCGCTCGGCGGAACTGGTCAGCACGCTGACCTCACGCCCCTGTTCACGTGACATTGTCACCAGCTCCTTCGTGACTTCACGCAGACGCCCGACTGATGCGGGTGCGTTGATGATAACGGCAGGTTCCCGGGCAACGTGCTCAAGGTGGCCGGGGACCGGGCTGCCGGTGAGGCTGAAATTTACCACCCTGTTCTCTTTCAGAATATCCGCAGCCAGCGACTGCACCGACAGCTCGTCAAGCAGGTGAATGTGCGAAGTAAACACGCCTTTATCACCGTCGAGAGGAACGAGCAGGTTGTCATGAATTGCCTGGTCCAGCGCCCTGCGCAGATCCGGAATACTGTTCTGCAGTTCACCGGCGTTATGTGCGGTCAGCAGCAGATCCCCGTAAGTAAACCGCGTCTTGTTATCGCTCAGAACGGAAATGGCGATGCGGACCGCCTGCACAGCCAGCCCGGGTATATCCTGCGCTTTACCGGCTTCAGGCCGGGACTTTTCACGTTCGCGGGCTTCATTCATGACGCCCTGAATATCAAAGCCGGCGTCATCCATCTGTCGCTGCCAGCGCGCCTGTAGCCGGGCCCTGCCATCGGCAGTTTCGGGCTTGGCGATCGGCTCATCTTTAACCTGTGCTGATGGCGTTGAGAGTGCCTTATCCGCGTTTGCAGGGGCTTTTTCGGTGTCCGCCGCCGCACGCTCCGGCGCGGGCTCAGTCTGCTCGTGCACATGGGATGGTCCGGGCCGGGCAATCGCCACATTTTTATCCTGTGCTGACGGTGTTGTCGGCTCTTTATCCGCTGTTGCAGCCGCTTTTTCCGTTGCAGCCACCACGTGCTCCGGCACGGATACGGCGGAGGGTTCAGGCCGGGTGCGTACCGGTGCGGTTTCGTCTTCGCCATAGCGGCTGATATCCTGCTTGCGCTGGCGGGTATCGAGCGCGGCCACGTCGCGGCTTTTCAGCGAGGCGTCTTCGCCGGCGCGCGCGTGAATTTCCCGATGGCGCGAGGAGAACTCATCCAGCACCGCTTCCGTAAAGCCCTTTATCTCCCACAAATCGTGACGGCCACCGGTGGGGAGGGTTTCATAACCCATCGCCTCAGCCTTGCCCTTCAGCACGTTGCGGTAGATTTTGCCGTACGTTATCTGGTTGCGGTACGCCGTCTCGATGAAGCCGGCACCGTGAATGGTGTCGGTGGCCAGCGCCTTCCACTTGCCGTCCAGCTCCGTAACGTTAGCCACCACCGCGTGGGTGTGGATCTGCGGATCGAGGTTGCGCGAGGTGTCGTGCGTGAACAGCGCGGCGACCATTTTACCGCTGGTTACGATGCGCGTGACGCCCTCCTTCGTGTCACGGGCACTTACCGTCTGCTCCATGATAGCCAGCGTCTCTTTTACCGCATCGTGGTGCGCCTCCAGCAGGCGTTTGTCGCCGCCGGCAAGAATAAGCATTGAGACGCTTTTGGGTGCCGAAAAGGTAAAGTCGTGACCCGGGCGGTGCACGTGTTCACCCTGCACCTCCTTACCCATCGTCACGCCGTTAGGCAGATTGCCGTGCAGAATGGCCGTGAAGGTATCCAGGTCAACCGGCCCCTCAAGGCCCAGTTCCCGCGCACCCTCACCCAGCCATTGCGTGGGCATGTCATCCAGAAAGTAGTAGTTATCCTTGCTGCTGTAGTAGCCGGCAGCGTCGGCGGCCGAAGCCACCGGAGCAACGGTCATCATCGTTCATACCCTCCCGGGTCCAGGCTGTCACTCATCTCCTGATATGCGTCATAATCGTCGCGGTGTCGCAGGATGTTCTTTTCGTCGTCGGCCATGCGCGCGTTGGCGTCACCGTACTGGCGGGCTTCGGCCTCCTCGCGCTTTTCCTGGTCCGTTTTTCGCGGGCTGATGTGCCGGACGATGAGGCGGCCGCCCTCATCTTTTTCCATCTGCATGTTCAGCTCAGGTGCATCGCCCTGCGCTGCGCCGTCCTGCGGTGCAGTCTCTTCAGCGTTGCCTTCACTGCTTTCTGATGCGGCCGCACTGCTCCTGCGGCGCGCCAGCATGTCAAGGGCGCTCGGACCGGCCGGTTTTGACTTCATAAGGGGGCGCACGATGGGCTGCAGCGCCTTCTTGGGCGATGTTTCCGCCGCAATGTCTGCCGTGGCAACTGGCCGGACAGGCGCCTGCGGGGTCGCCGGCGTTTCAGGCGGTGCATATGCGGCAGTCTGTTTTGCCGACGGCGGCTCAGCGTCACCCGCACGAACCGGTGCGGGCACAGTGCGCAGCGGGAACGGGCGCACGTTTGAGAGAGGCGGCGTACTACCAGCTGCCTCTGACGCAGGTTTTGCTGCAGGCGGAGCCGCAGCAGATACAGGCGGTATAACCCCCCGCTCGGCAGGCGAAGACAAACTGCTCACGGGCGAAACAGCTTTTAACGGCACAGCAGGTGCTGAGGCAGGCACAGACTCTGGTCCGGATGTGGCTGTGGTGTGATCACCGTCTTCCAGAATCTCTTCACCGGTCGGGAAAGAAACGTCTGCCGCCCGGGCGCTGCGCTCGTTGCTTTCGATGATGCGCTCGAGCTCCGGACTCAGCCGGTCGCGGAAGTCGCGCTCAATCAGCGCCGGATGGTATTTCTTCTGTTTGCGGTACTTCAGGTTCAGCTTGACCACCGGGTACTCGCCCGGCAGGCGCACGTAAAAGCGCAGGTTGGGCATCTTCATGATCTGGTCGTAGTCCACGATGGGGTCGTTGACCTTGTCTTTACTGATGGATATACCGTCGCGCACCTGGTCGAGGCCGTAGCTGTTCTGTTCGCGGGCCTCACGCCGGCGCTGATGCCCCAGCTCCTCCTCCACCATTTTCGCCACCTCCGCGCTCGGCGAACGACCGTAGGCGCGGGTGTTCAGCAGGTCAAAGATGGCCTTGGCCATCTCGCGGCCGTAGATATGTACCAGCTGCGGGATATTCTGAATGCCCAGCACGAAGCAGCCGCCAAACTTGCGCGCCTCGGCCAGCGTTTCGTTGAACTCCGGGATTCTCTGCAGGCTGGCAATCTCATCGCCGATGAACCACACGCGACGCTCGCTGTTCTCACCCATGCTCTGCAACAGCAGCGTGGCCAGCGACAGCCACATGGAAATCAGCGGGCGCACCGCCTTACGGTGGCGGGCCGTGGTGGAGATGAACAGCCAGCTGCTGTCGTACTGTGCGTCGGTCATCCACTCGCGGATGCTGAACTCCGGCTTGCCCTCCTTATCCAGTCCCTGCAGGTAGCGCAGCGATTTGGCGTAGTTGGTCAGCACCGAGCGGATGGAGATGGCGGTTTTCTCGATCTTCTCCTCGACCAGGTTGGCCGACGGGGTGTTCTTCAGAAATTCGCGCAGGCTTTTCAGGTCGATGGACAGGCAGGTCTTCAGGAACGTCTCGATACTGCGGTCGGGGCGTGACGCAAACTGCATGGCCGTATCGCTGAAGATGGTGCGCGACGAGGACACCCAGAACGGATCGGAGTCACCTTCCACCGGCATCAGCGCGGCCGTCATATTCTCGTAGTCCACCACGTCGCGTGCTTCGCGCCACAACACCCAGTTCTCGCAGCGGCTGTCGTGCGCGTTCAGGATTTTGTCCACGCGCTCGTCATAGTGGGTTTCAATAAAGGTGCCGCCGGAGTCGTAAACGATCGCGCGGTCGCCGCGCCGGCGGATGTAGTCCAGCAGCCAGCGGATGAGCGTGGATTTGCCTACACCGATGGTGCCGTGGATCAGAAAGTTCATGACCTCGGCGTTCTTCACCATGTTCAGGCCGCCAATCTGAAGATCAGACTTCTCGCCGGCCTTTTTCAGCAGCCGGTTCACCTCTTTTGGCTGGTCGGTGAGGGTCATCCCGGAGATGAACTCATCCTCGCTCTCCTTTTTGCCGATACGCCCTACGTACCAGGCGATAAGGCACCAGAGCAGGCTGGCGGTGATACCGCAGGCGGTCGCGATAAAGCGCAGGTTCGCCATGAACTGGCGGCCCATCTCCTGCATCCAGGGGTTAGCCAGCAGCTGCGCCGGCGTCAGCTTTATCGTGCATAACTGCACGCCTTCACCGCAGTGCCAGATAATGTCCCACGTGGCTTCGGCCGCGCGCGGTGAGAGGCCCAGCAGCGAGTGGCTGGGCCACGCAGCCCAGTACCAGAAGCCGTTACGCAGCACGTCGTCGGGCGTCGTCAGCCAGAACAGAACGCCGGTGGCCACCACGAACAGCAGCAGCATCCAGTGAAATATCCAGTTGCTGACCTGAACAAACATGCGCAGGCGGTAGGCCGTCATCTGGCCGCCCTGCGTCAGGTATTTAGGGGTAAAACTCATGGGGAACTCCGGAAAGCACGCAGGCGCAGCCCGCCCGGAAAACCGGGCAGGCTGACGGCAGAAAGAAAAGTGGCGGAGAGGGCCGCTCAGGCCCCAGAGATTATTTCAGCGTGACGGACGCGGGGGTGCGGATAAGCCCCGTACGGCGCAGCAGCCAGAAGCCAGCTATCACGGGGATACCACAGGTGAAGATGGCCAGATTCCAGCAGGCCAGCGTGAGCGCTGACAGCACGCAGCCAGCCGTCAGCACCAGCAAAACCAGCAGCAGCGTGATAATGCCCGGGGGCATCATGTCGCCCTGCACCATACGGGTGGTGAGGTCCCAGGCAAACAGCTGGCTGTGCGACATGATGGTTTTTACGATATCCGGCCCGAACTGCCACAGCACGATGGCACTCCAGGCGAAAAACAGGGTTAACCAGACAATAAAGGTGCGAGCCGCACCGCTGAGAGTGAGCATAGGTTTTTCCTTCAGAAAGTTAAGAAAGGAGGATCAGTACAGGTACAGCACATTCCCGGACGCGCGCCACCCGCGCAGAAGCCTGCCAGTACAGCATGCGGGGAGATATCCGGAGAATCTGAGCCACGCTTCCGCTACCCCGCACATCAGGGAGATACGTGAAAATATGAGGTCCCGTAAGGGAGAAGGGCAGCACCCGTGGTGTTGATGCTGCCCCGGTGTCCGCTGCCCGGGGGGCGCAGACGGGGGGTTGGCAGGCGCCCCGTTGACAGGAGAGTTGGTGTCATTTCCCCTGAGACGCTTGCCGCCGGCTTAATGCCGGTTGCTCAGTAATACCAGAAGCTCAGCGACCTGCAAGTCTCAAAATAAGGCGTAAGACATTCCAGAGCGCCAGTGCAATGGTCATTCCGCAGGATGCTATCGACAAAACATAAAGAAGCACAGCTGCGATAAAAAACCTGAAGAAACCGCCAGAGTCAGCCGCAGCTGATGTGCCGCTGTATTCGTGCATTGCACTGATAAATTGTCCCGGGAGCCAGTTCTCTGTGACGTTCGCTAACAGCAGAGTGAAGAGGCCACCGAGCAGTATGATCATTACATGTGCTGGCAGCCAGACTGCAACATCCTCTATTCGTCTTCGCACCGTTCGCTCCCGTGCTCAGTGACTTTATCAGTTACATGATGCCTGCAACGGATTTAGCCAGCTGCGCTTCAAGCACCGGCTTCGCCTCTTCAAACTTCAGGTTTACCTTGTTGGCGTTTGAGACAACGCGGGTCTGGTGCTTCATACGATTGCCCTCCTCGCTGCTGGTCTGCAGCTTGATGCCGGAGTTGCCCTGACGCAGTGCTGCTACGTTGTCGGTTGTCACTGACGCCTTGCTGCGCTCAGAAATTTGCAGATCGGTCACCATCGTATAGTTTGTGTCTTCAACCAGAGCATCCGCCGCCATTCCGGCAAGGCCCGCCGCCAGACCTACCCCCAGAATTGCCCCGCCCGAGTTACTGTTGTAAGCAGTAATACCTGCGCCCAGTGCGGCCCCCGTAGCGGCACCTTCATATCCCGTCAACAGGAAGCTTTGCGCCTGACGCAAATCCATTTTCTCAGCCTTCAGAACGTTGGCCTGAATCCAGTAATAGGCAGCATCAGGACTGGAGGTGACGGTGTAGCCTTTGGCGCGCAGGTCCTGCGCCAGCATCGGCTCAAGGTCACTCATGTCCTTGTCAGACGTATTACGTACCTGCAGGTAGACCGTTTTCTGACTGGACGGCTCCAGCCACACTGTCTGGCTCATCTGCGTTTTAACGTCGAGATTGCGCTTTTTGATGGCGGTGCTCATTGCACTGCAGCCGGAAGGGGTATCGGCAGATGCCGTGAGAACTTAAATCTTTTTGATAAGATTACTGATTTTCTCAAGAGCCAGACCAGCTCCGAGACGGTTAATTTCAGCGGATACTAATATGCTTGTAATCACAAACAACATTAATAATAAAGCTGGAACTGCTAAGGCAAACCAAACAGAAACCCCGGAAAGTAAGCTACTCAAAATCATTAGTGAACAAAAAATAATGACAGATTTTCTTACTATCCTGCCGATATGACTAAGTATCAGCAACTCATTTCTAAGCTTTGATGGTAAAGATAGGTAGGTGAGCTGGTTGTTATATGTCATAAGAAAAACAAACAATCCTATACCTGCCGTAATGGCTACTAAATACCAACCTTCTGAAGTAAAAAATTTCAAAAAGCCTGCAATTGATGCATCACTTTTATAAAAAGCGACATAAAAGATGATGGTACTTAAGACGCTTAACACAGCAGCAAAAAGTGGCAATACTGAACTTCTTTTCGACAATGAAGCCGCCGAAGGAATTTCTCGATGATTAGCCCCTAAGCAGCCCATCAAAAGATCGACGTCCGCTTCAACTTGTGCTGCAGTTAAGTTTGCCATCTGCATTCTCCCTTCACATTCATCAAGAGGCTTTTTTCTGCTGCTCCCTAAGCTCTTTTAATTTCTTCTCAAAGGCGTCGGTTTCCGCATGATCAAAGCCTGGTTTAGTTTGCCTGATATCCTCTTCAGTACGGCCTATCTGTTGACTCCTGACCGCACCCTGATGCTCATTTCTGAGTATATCACTGGACGTCTGAACAGTGGTTTTATTTTCGGCGATTTTACCGTCATTTTCCCTGAGAGTTTCCATAAGGCCAGATCTTTGTGCTGCGACCTGATTAGCAACGTTACTCTGGATGCCGGCCCCTGCGGCCTGCTCGCTCACGCGTTTAGACCCGCTGCGGAAATCTTCTCTCATTGCCTGTGACGGTGCACCGGCCGATGCGCTGAGATTCCGCTCCCCCTGATGCGCGCTGACATCAGTTGCCCGGCCATTTGTGACGACGGCTTCCTGCGACGCACCGCTGGCTCGTTCACGGCCATGAGCCGATTGGGTACCCGACAGGCTCTGCCCGGACGCCTGTGATCCGGCGGGAAGCGATGTTCCCCCGCCCGGAGATGCCCCTGCTGCGTCCAGCGAACGGGCTGGCTGCAGCGGCTCACTGTTAACCTGGTCAGTCCGTGCGCCATAGTTACGCATGATTTCCGGCTCAAGCCGCTCATGCATAAATTCTGTTGCCGCGCCCTGCGCGCTTCTGACGTTGGTCAGGATGTTCTGCGCATCACTGCCATACTTCGCGGTAGTCCAGTCCACGAACTCCTGGTTGTAATTGGCGTCCAGGCTGGCGCTCTGCGTCTGGGACAGCGTGGCCATGCGGCTGAATTCCTGACTGCGCGTGCTGCTCTCCGTGTACTGATGGTACTGACTTTTCGCATCGTTGAGCGTGGCTGCGAACTGCTGCGCCTGCGAGTTCGACTGGTTGTCAGTATGGCTGCCCGACTCGCTCAGGCGGGTTGATGTCACCATATCCATGCCCTCACGGAAGTCACGCGCCTCCTGGCTGCTCTGGTCATGGCGATTGTCACGACCCTCGGCGTGGCTGTCCTGCGTGCCGTGCGAGCTGCCGGAAGTATGACGCCAGCCAGTGTTAACACTTCCTTCAGCACCAACGCTGACGCCCGTGGCCCACTTGCCAAGTTTACCCGCCAGCTGATCGCCGGAATCAGCTTTAAGGTAGGCTTTAGCATCAGCCCCTGCACTGCCCTGATTGGTGATGTCCATCAGCTGGTTATACGCCTGCTGCTCAGAAACATTATGCGACTTCGCATAGTTCTCAACGGCCGACTGCATTTTGCTGGCGCCTCTGGAGACGTTCGTTGCCACGCTGTTATCGCTGCCCTGCGTCACGCTGTCGCTGTTGCCGCTCTGCTGCGTCAGCTGGTTCATCTGCTGGAAGCCACTGGTCACGCTATGGTTATAGCCATCAAGCGAGCTCTGCGCCTGCTGCTGTGCCTGCCTCGCCTGTTCGGAGAACCCGCTACTGGCAAGGGAGCTGAGCCGCATGCTGACCGGCAGATTTGATATCGCCTGGCTGGTATCCACCACGGTGTGGCCGTCCGCCGTCTGCGTCATCATCGCATTATTACCGGTCTGGAAGCCCTGAGACCCGGAGCGGCGGAGCATGTTGGTGTCAAACTTGTTCGCGCTGACGTTGTCCATCGACATGTTGTTAAATGACCAGTTTCCGTCAGCCGTCGTGGAGGCCTGTCCGCCGGTCGTGAACGCCGCCGAACTCATCACTCCGCCGACAACCTGAGAAGCCACCGATGCTGCCCCTTTGGTCAGGAAGAAGGCAAGCACCGGTATCGACATGCTCAGGTAGCCCGCAATGTTGGCCGCGTCTGAGTGCTGCAGGGCGACCTGGTCCTGGTTGGCCAGCACCAGTGGCGTGGCCCCGGTCTTCGTCTGCAGGTAGAAATTGGCCAGCGAGTTGAGGATGGCGAACATCACCGGCCACATGGTGAAGTAAATGAAACCGCCGGCGTACAGCTTCAGCGTTTTAAGCCCGAAGATGTCGTGGTTCACCAGCGCCAGCGCGATCACCAGCGGGAACAGCGCGATCAGTACCAGCATCATCAGCGACTGGAACATCGGCAGCGTGCGTGTGGCAATCACGCCGCCCGCGCCCCAGCTGATGCGCTGTTTGGTCATGCTGGACTCGGTGGCCAGATTCAGCAGGTTGGCCGTGTCCGAAGAGCGCGCCGCAAAGCCTTTCCAGCCGTCCCGGATGGCCGCATTGGTGATGTTGTTGCGCATGATCTGCGAGGCACTCAGGCCGCCCGCATAGAAGAAGTTATAACTTTCATCCATTGCGTTGCCGAGCAGCGTATCCCCGCTGACGCGGTTGCCGAACACGCGCGTGGCCAGCGCGTGCCAGGTCGTGCCGCCAATGCGCACGTCCGCACCAATCAGGTTTTTAATGATCGCCGCCGCCTGCTGGCAGGTAATGAACTGCCGGCCGCTTCCGGTATCCTGATACAGGCCGCGCAGCGGGCTCGGGTTGTTCGTAATCAGCGTCAGCGGATCGGTGCTGTTCAGCAGCTGCGACACGGTGTACTTGTTGTTCAGCAGGATGTCGCCCACCACGCAGTTCTCCACGTAGTCGGTCAGCATCTGCGACAGCTGCGGGTTCTGCGAGCGGAAGTCCGTGGTCTGCGCCACGATCTGCGAGCCGAACAGCATGCCGGATTTCGTATAGGTCAGCGAGTCCGGACGCGAGAAGCTGTACTCATAGAGGCGCGCCAGGCCGAACTCCGTGGACGTGGTCAGCCCGGCGATGAAGGCGAGACCCGCCGGCACGTTGTCCACCTCGTACACCGCCGCCGGGTCCGTGACGTCGACAATCTGCACGCTGCGCTTCGGAACGAGCAGCACGGAGGTGATCACGAAGAAGACGGCCAGCCAGTGCAGAAACACCATCGGGTTACGTGATTTGATAAAGCTGAACATCACGCCCAGCACGCCAAACAGCCCGACGATACGTTTTAACGTGTCATATGTATCGCTGCCGATGACGGTGACGACGCCGTTAAACACCTGCCGCCACATGTCACCGCCGTAGATGGTCCAGACTTCAGTCATTGCCCGTTCCCCACTGATAGTTGCCCTGATAGGACGTTGAGATAATGGTCGACACCTGCTGCTGCAGGTACTGCATGTTGCGGTCGATGCCGTCCAGCGCGTTCTGGTCGGCGGTGGACTGCAGCTTCATCTGCGCCAGCAGCGAAGTGGCAGCCTGCACGTTGTTGCGAAGCTCGCCGGCCGCCTGTTCGGGGAAGTTTTTACCGGCCAGTGACTGGCTCGCCTGCTTTACCAGCTCCTGCAGGTACTGGATCATCATGTCCTGTGCGATAAAGTCAGCAACCTGAATCAGATAGGTCGGGCTCATGCCCATGCTGCGGGAGTTGGTGAGGTATTTCAGCACCGGCACCGAGGTGGTATTGATGAACCCTTTTTCCCTGTCCGACAGGCCGGTATCGGCGCTGAGTTTGCTGTCGATGGAGATCATAATGTTGCGCACCTGGGTGACCAGCGCCACGTCGCTGCTGACCGTCACGTTGGCGGGCATGGGGCCGAGGCACAGGTCCGGCTCGTCGCAGCCGTAAATCTTCGCGGTGCCGCCGCGCATCAGCACGTTGATGATGTCGCGGTTGTCGACCAGCGGGGTCAGGATGGTGACCTGCCCGTCCTTGTTGAAGATGATGGAGCCCACCACGCTCATCACCAGCTCTTTCAGCTGGCGGTTCCCGTCAAACAGGTGGTTGCGGCCCAGCGCGTCCCAGATGAGGTTTTTGTTTTTCAGCACCTGGTCTTTATCTTTATCAGAGGCACGGCCGGTGACGCTGTCACCCTGACCACCAACGGTGCAGCCCTGACGCGACGCCGCCCAGTCGGAGAAAATGTTGCTCTCGCCGGCGATGTCCTGGCAGATTTTCTGGTTCGACACCTGAGACACCGGCCAGAGGCCGCCGATGATGCCCTGCGCCGCCTGACAGGAACTCATGTTCATGGAGTTCACGTCAGAAGCGAGCTTCTGCAGGAAGTCTTTGGCCTGCTTGAACTCCGGCACCATCGTCTGCAGCGCGAGATCAAAGGCGTAGCCCGCCGCATTACTCATGATCTGCTTAACGAAACGCTGCAGTTCCGCGCCGTTAATGAAAGAAAACGCACCGAGGTAGGCATCAATGCCGCCGCAGCCGGCGTTCAGCGAGGGAACCTGCATCGAGATGAGCTGCACCTGCTTGACGGGGTTACGCAGGTAAACGGAGCCGCCGGTGATGTACCCTGCGGCCTGCCCCTGCCACGCCTGCGCTTTTGATACATTGCCGTCAAAGCCGAGGCTGCCAAAATAACCGTTCAGGTCGCCCTGCACATCGGCCAGCGCCGGGGCGCTGATGGTGAGCGCCGCCAGAGCGCTGATAAGTAGCTGACGCAGGTTCATGATGCCGCCCCCGCATTAAAACGATCTTTCTTTTTCATTGAAAACTCCGGTCAGTCATGAATCCGTGCCGGCGCAGCGTAATGCTGACCAGCGCGCCGCAGCCAAAGCCGCCGGCAAGGGCAAACAGAAACAGCAGCGGGTAGAGCTGCAGCCCGCTGAGCACCAGTGCATCAGAGCCGTAAGCCATGCCGCGTATCGGGCCAGCAAGGTCGCAGGCGAGCCAGGCGTAAATCCCGGACGCCGCCAGCATTGAGGCGCAGACGAGAAGCAGCGCCGTCTCAAGTCGCGAGAGCGTAAAAGGGTGTTCCGTCATGATTTTTTCCGTATGCGGCGGGGCCGCGTGCTTTACTGCGGGGTCAGCGAGGCGCTGCTCGGTACCGGCCCCAGCGTGTCGGGCGGCAGGTGGTCAATGTCGGCCTCTATCATCTGCGCGAGGCGCTGGCTTACCGTGCCCATGTCGGTGTCGCCCTGATAAAGCGGGTAGGCCATGTTGGTGTTCACGTTGACCATAAAGGTGGTCGGCGTGGCGATGGGCAGACCGTTGCCGAAGAACGTCAGGATCTCACCGGCAATCGGCTCGTTCGGCCCGGCCTTGCGCGGAATGAGCGCCACCGGGAAGGATGTGTCGCCGTACCCGTCAAGCGTATACGGATACACTTTTACGCCGGTTTCATCCGCCCACGCCTTCAGTTTTGGATCAAACTTCGCGCTGTACTGGCAGCCGCGCTGCATAAAAACCACCACCGCATAGTCATTAAGATTCACCTGGCGTCCGTCGGTCAGCGTCATCAGATTCGGTGGCTTCGCGGGTGCCGTGCGTGCCGGTGCGGTACCGGGCAACCCGAAGGCAGGCAGCTGCGTGCCGTGCTGCATCTTCGCCTGCTCCAGCGCAGCAATCTCATCGGCTACGGAGGCCTGCGCGACAGCAGGCAAAAGGAGCATCAGTGCCGGAAGCATCGCGTTAAGCTTCATGGTGGTTCTCCCGCCCACGCCGCGCGCGGCGGTACGCCATCAGTTCGGCAAGCAGCGCCAGCACAACAAGGGCGAAGCTTGCCACTGACACGGCCATCAGCACGTCGTATGTCAGGATCGCGGAATACGTCAGCAGCTGACGCAGACAGTTAAAAATGATGCCCGCCATAAACAGCGTGGTGATAAGAGGTAAACGGTTCATACGCGAACTCCCTGAGCGCGGCGAAAGAGGGTCCGCACCGCCACGCTGACAATGAAGGAAAGCAGCGCCGGATGGATAACCAGCGTCTGCAGCAGAAGGTTGCGCACCCGGTTTACGGCGCGCAGCCGCCCGTGCCATACCGGTGAAAGTGTCAGCATATTCGGGTCCTCAGAAGTTAGGTTTAAAGCCGGTAGCCACGTTGAGAAAACGCTTCGCCAGGTCGTCCTGGGTCATGAAGCCGTAGGCTAGCGGCCGGAAGCTTTTTGACTTCGGGTCGACCAGGAACAGCGCCGGGAAGTGACTGATCCCCATGCGCGCGCTCTGGCCAGAGTCCGGCCGGCTGTCGGGCACCTGCGGCGATACCGTGCCGTCCACGCTCACCGGGATCAGTGAGATGTGACGCAGGCGGGCAAAGTCCGCCACCACACCCGCCATCTGTGCATCAATCGGGTCGCTTCCACGGTAGAAGTAGAACAGGCCGTACTCACCTGACAGCTGACTGATCGCCGCGGTCTGCTCGGCCTGATCCCGGGCCTGCTGCAGCGGCGCAGTGCTGTTGTAGTGCGGGTGATCAAGGTTGTAGTCGAGGTCCGGATGATCGAGCTGCGCCACGGCGAACGACTGGCTGAACATCGAGGCGCGGTCGGTCCAGAACTTCTGCCAGCGCAGAAAGGTGGCGGTGTTCTCGGCAGACGGATGAAGGATGGCATTGTTCAGCGCCTCCTTTGTATATCCTTTCAGAACGTCCGCCTGCTCTGACGGTGACAGCCTGCTGAAGTCCGGCACCTGGGGCGCGGGCTGCGGTTTCGGCGCGGGCGGGTCCGGCTTTTTCTTCGGCTCGTTGTACCAGTGCCAGCCGGTAAACGGGTCGGCCGGTGCCACCACCGCATCAGCGGGCGGTGCATCGTCTGCAACCGCCTGGCTCACACCCGCCATCAGCAAAAAGACAAGGAGCAGTCGCCTCACTTCTTACCTCCTGTCTGCGCGTTAACCTGCGCGGCAATGCGGTCCTTTGCCTGCTGAACCATCGTCGCTGAGTCAGGGATTTTCTGGTTGGCCATCAGGTCGCTGTAGAAGTCCTGGAAGTTAATCAGATCAAAGTTAATAGCCTGCAGTTCAGGAACGGTGATGCCGCGACAGTTCGGTGAGTCTCCGCTGCCAAAGCTGACGTGCAGCTGATCGCGCCGTCCCTGCTCCTGGATAATGCGGGCGAGCTTGCCGCCGAACACGCAGTACGCCTGCTTCTTCTGCACGCACACCCCGAGCACGGCCTTATTACAGGCTTCGCCGACCAGTACGGTCACCTTCTTGGCCTTCGCCTTACCGATGGCCATTTCGTCACTGTTGCAGTTGGCCAGCCCCGAGCTGTTGCCCCAGCCGGTATCAACGCAGCAGTTTGAAAAGCCCGCCATTGCCTTACGGCAGTAGAGCGCCTGTCCGGTAAAGGCTTTGATGTTTATCTGATCGCCGTTCTTCACGTCATCGCCGGCGGAGGCCAGGCCGGCAAGCTTCGCTACCGCGGTATCAAAACCGCTGTCGCCCGCGCCGTCGGTTCCACCGCAGTCACCGGTACGGCAGAAGTACTGACCGCCGCACAGCAGCCCTTCTGAGCTGTACGTGGTCTGGCACTGATACGTATCCTGCTCGTGCAGGCAGGTGCCGCCTTCTGTCTGAGTACAGCCGCGCGCCGCGATAGTGCAGTTCCGGTCAGCCATCAGCTGGGCACAGTTACCGGTGGAATTAACCGGCACGATGTAGCTGTCCTGGTATTGCCAGCAGCCCTGCGTCTGCGTAAAGGTCTGACCGTCAGAAGTCACGGTCCGGGTTCCCCCAGGATCGGTACAGACGCTGCCGGTACTGGCAGTGGCCTGGGATTTGTCAAAGCTGCAGCTTTCAGACCAGGTCGTGTCAGCTTTTTTGTCTGACACGGTTACGTTATACGTCACGTCGAGGTGAAAGAGGGTGGTACCTTTCTGCAGGTAGCTAATCAGCGTGGTAACAGGTTTATCGTGATTACTGCCGGAGCTCAGCGCGGGCGCAACCATCGCAGAGTAGGTCTGTCCCGCATTAACCTGTATGCCTGCCACACCGAGCGACACCGCACCACTGCCATACCGGAGCGTCACGCTGTTGTTCAGGATGGTTGTGGCGTAGTTAATCCCCTCTTTATAGGAAGGAGCCGGGGTATAAACCAGCTGTGTCGTGGCACTGATAAGGGTCGCGGTTTCCGGAAAGGTAAAGTCGACTTTGACTTCATCCCCGACACGTGAGGCGTTGGTCAGCTGGAGGCTGAGCGTGCGGGTTTCGGTATGGCTTGATCCGACAACAGTCACGCTCCCGGTTCGCGCACACGTCTGAACCTGATTTACGTCACGATCGCAGCTGTAGTTTTCAAACACCGACTTCGATACCACTTTCGTGGTGCACTGACTGTTGGTGCCATCAACAATCGTGCCGCTGTTGGCTTCCGCATTCTTCCCGTTCTGAATAAAGTCAGCGTCAGGATCGATGGTTACAGCCGGATTTTTGGTTGACGAATCAGAGACGGCCTGACCGGCTTCGTTGTGGCCCAGTTCAGTCTGGCCTTTATCCGCTATGCCACCGTCACCACCCTGCACGCCGCCATAATAGCCGCCCTGCGGGGGACTGGCCGTGTAACCCGGGATGACCGACGCCGGGTCAGTTCCCTTCGCGGCAGCGGTGCCCTGCCCTTTATTTGATCCGGCATACCCCGCGCCGGCGTTGTAGGCGTCACTTACCGCATCGGCAAGTGCATACTGACTGCCTGTCAGTAAGAGAAGCAGTAACGGAAAGAGTCGCGTCATTTTGTGACCTCCGTACCCTGAAGGATCTGAGCGGCAGTGCTGCTGCAGTCGCCACGCTGTTTAACCTCTTCGAGTGCCTGCTTTACCGGCAGGCTGCCATAAAGCACGTCAAACCGGCTACCACATGTGACAACCAGCGCAGGCACTGCCTTAATGCCGTACTGCTCATACAGGGTCGGGTCGATCTGCACCCCTGCCTGCTTGTCTTTTTTGGACAGTTCAAACATCGTCTCAGCGGTCTGACGGAAGTCGTTGTTCAGCAGGCCGCGCAGCGTGGCCGGTATGCCAAAGCGGCGTGCGTCTGCAAGCATCGGCAGCAGCCCCTCTTCCGGAATGCCCAGACTGACAAAATAGACGGCCCGTGGCGTGGGACGGCTTGCACTGTTCTGATCTGCCTGTGCGGCGGCAATTTCGTTCTGAAGCTGCGCCACCCGCCCCTGCTGCGCATCAGGAAGCGTGATATTCATGCCCTTCAGCTGGCTTTTGAACAGTTCCAGGTCGCGCTGCTGCTGCTTCATGTAAGCCATGTCACTGCCGGACACGGTCGGCTGCTCAGCGGCATTCGCCATTTCTGCGCACAGCAGCGCGGCGCCCGCAAGCAGCGCCGTAATCAGAGTTTTTTTCATGGTGAGTCCTTACAGATAAACGCAGTTGCGTTTTCGCCACATGAGGTAGCCGAAGTTCTTTTTCGTCGCCGGTGAATTGTGCACCGAGCCCCAGAGCTGCGTAGTGGTGCCGAACGGGTGGCAGTCCCCGGGTTCGGGGTACATGTTTACCATCTGATAACGCCAGCGTGATTTTGGGATGATCGGGGACGGATATTCATAGCAGACTGCGACGTCCGCCCCGACCGTCTCCATAACCAGTCCCTCCCGGTGCAGCTTGAAGGCCATGCGCTCACTGACCAGCAGGGAGGCTTCAAGCGGCGAAAACTCATTACTGGTGAAGCCCGTAAACGGATACATCGAGCCCTGAGCACCTGCGCACCAGAACAGCGGGTCCAGCGGTACGCCAGCCGTAGAAGCAATCGAGTCTGCAGCACAGGCGCCCTGCGCAAGCAGGTTATTAAACAGCGCCACTTCGGGATTAAGGATCATGGCCAGCGTGCTGTCGTTCCAGAGCGGATCGACCTCTGACAGATACGCAATGTCCATATCACCGGTCTGCATACAGCCTTCGCTGGTAATAATGTTCAGCCAGAAAATCAGCGGGTATTTGTACCAGTGAACGTGATAGAAGCTGCCGGGCGTGGGTGAATCACTCTGTCCGCCACGCCCCGTGCCGGTGCGGCCGAGATCAATCTTAAACCCCCCCATGTTCACCATCACGCCAGGCTCGCGGGTGACGTCAGTGAGCGCCAGCGGTTCCCAGAAGCCGATCGCAAGCCCGAGACGATAGAAAATACCGTAAGAGCAGAGCTGAATGGGTGAGGCAGGGTTAGGCGTATCCGGGTGCGCGCCTGATGCAAGCTGAATACTGCCCAGCGACATCGGAAACAGACATTTCCAGCAGACATCGCTGATGGGGTTCACCCATCGGCCGTCGCCGGCATTACTGGTTGCCGCCATCGCGGGCCTGGCAATAATTGCCGTCAACAGAAGGCATAAAATGAAGAGTGCGCGTTTCATGCGTTCCGCACCTCCTGCTTTTTGCGGAGCCAGACACACACAGGTCCGTCATCGGTATCGTGAATACTGCCGGTAAACCAGCCTTCCCCGGCAGGCCCGGAGGGCTCCCAGCGGCTGCAGTCACCTGTGTTCCGGAAGGCTTTCATCATCCAGTCCGGCGCGTCGTTTTCCATCCAGGTGAAGGCCGCCGCCAGATTATGCGCGTTAAGCCAGGCCTCAAACTCGCCGGGCTGCGGGTATTCATTGCCGTCAGCGGGCACAAAAAAGTCAGGATGCGTCCAGCCGCCCCAGCGATCGCGCACGACCGGCTGAGCCGATATTTCAGCGGGGTGTGTCATAGGGTGAAATTCCGTAATAGCGGCAGGGGAACTGCCGGCGTCAGACGTTAATCGGGCCTGCCTGCGGGGGGCAGGCTGAGGCGTACCGCAGCAGCGCGAGGAACGAACAGCCTGCGCATCGCGGGGAGGAAAAGGTGATCAGAGTTCCTGATCGTCGCGCCTGACAACATACCAGCCCGCCGCCTCTGCCCCCCGCTGACACCAGTCCGTCCAGCTGCCGGTGTAGTCATCCTTTTCGGCATCACGCAGCATCGTCTCTGCCGTGTCGTCACTCTGGCGCGGCGCGAGGTAGTGGTAACGCGCCTTTACGATGGCCACACCCACGCGGGCCCGGACAGAAGGGGGCAACGGGACCTTTGCCCGCGGCTCTGCGCGAAGCGCAAAGCCTTCCGCCTCCAGCGCGCCGCCAAATGCAGCCAGCATGAACTGCCAGTAGTGGCTGTTTGCCTCATCCGCTGCAAGGGCTGCCATCTCACGGCTGCCAAACGGTGCCGGAAAGGATGTGCCGTAAGCGACGCGCATTGTATCTGGTCTCTCGGGAGTCATTCTCCTTCCGGCCCGGACAATGACAATGGCCATCGCTACCAGGACGATGAAACCACCCACAGCCGGCAGGTTTGAGGTAAACGCGCTGATGCTCTCCGGTGCCAGTGATATTTCGGCACGGCACACGGACGGGACAGGCCCCGTCTGTACCGGGCTTACCACCGGCCCGGCCTGCAGCTGAACGGGTGCAGCCTCGAATATCTTGTCAGAATGCTGCCAGTCATTTACCAGTCTCTGCACAAGGTCATACTGCATGCGATCCCTCCCCTTCAGATGCTGGCTGCATGCCGTGACGGCGCATGATCTCACCCACGTCCTTATCCGTCAGGGAAGCCAGCACAATGGCCGACCTGACCTCTCCGCTGCACGCCAGCAGCGTCTGCAGCGCGGCGCGCAGGATCACCGACTCCGAATAAAGCGGAAACTCGGCGGTCATGCGACGAAGCCCGGCTTTATCATCATCATCCAGGCGGACCTGGGCGTTATGACGTTTTACTTTATGCGGAGCGGTCTGCCCCTGTGTGCTGTGACTCATTTCAGTGCCACCTCCTCCACCCTGAGCATTTTGTCTGCGCGCGTAATGCGCACCGGGGTGTGCTCAAAGCCGAATTTTGTTGTTAACGTGCCGTACTGGTCGAAGTACACCGGCTCATCCAGCGCAATGCTGCTGTCGTGCACGTTGCCCTTAACCAGAATGACCTTAAAGTTCTGCTGCCCGGCAAGCTGCGGCTTCAGCCACGCCATCTGCTGCGGGTTGTCGCCGTCGACGAAGTAGAGCGTCTCGCTGAAGGCGACCCTGTCCAGCGGATTGACCTTATCGCCCGCCCGGGCGATAACGTTACCGCGCATGTCGCGGATGGTTTCCCGCACCGTAAAGGTCGGGTCATACAGGAACGTGCGGTCCTTCTTCGCCGGCGTCAGCCCGGCCACCGGTGCGGGACGCACGGCGTGGGCTTTCACCCGCGCTTCGGCCTCACGCTGCAGGCGGTCCATCTCGCCGCTGTCCTTCATGCCCTGCAGACGCTGGCCGATAAAGGCCAGCAGATCCGGTTCGGCGATGGGGAACAGGTGCCCGATGGTGCCGAGCTCTTTCGCCTGCGCGGGATAAGCAACCACTGTGGCGAGCAGAACAACCGCTGTGGCGAGTTGCCTCATGGCACCCCCTGCATCTGACGGGCAATGTCGGCCTGAATAACGGGTGTGATATCAGTGATGCCGGCAACCACCGCCCCCTTCACCAGAATGACGCCGCCGTGCGCGGCCTGCCAGTCTGAGAGGCTCGCGTCCAGCGCTGCGCCAAAGCGTTTCGTCAGCGCAGCCAGCCTGTCCTTATCCAGTGCTGACTGCGCGGTCTGCTGCCGGAAGGTGTCGATGGTGCCTTTCATATCGAACACCACATAATCGGGCTGCACGGCCTTTGCAACCAGCGCACTGACCCCGGCGCTGAGCGCGATGACCAGCGCCGCGTACGCGGTAAGCTGGATTCCACGGCTTCGCAGCAGCCGCGCAGCGGCGCTCACCCGAACACGGTTACTCCCCCCTGCGTTATCAGCGTTTTCTGCATCCGCCTGCAGAGGCGGCTGTCTGTCTTCCTGCATCGTTTATTCCTCTTTTAAGCAGTGGTCAGGCCGGCCCAGCGCTCCAGCTCCCGCATCTCGGCCTGGTACATGTGCGGCTCACAGGCCAGCAGGTAGGCGGCCTCTTCACTGGTCGCCCCGGCCTTCTGCGCTTCTGTCATGTACTGGTAGTCTTCCCCGCGGGTGCTGAACATGGCGCGCGTCACCGGATCAACGAACACCCGGTGGAAGGAGCTGTTTTCGCCCGTTGAGATCATTACCGAGCTGAAGCCGGTATCGCGCGCGGGCTGGAAGCCGCGGATAACCTGCGTTTCAACCTCACTGAACTGATCCGGGTTGGAGTTGAGGTAGGTTTTGAATGCTTTCGCATCCTGCAGCAGGGTAACTTTGGTGCCCGAACAGTCCCATGCCGCCGCCGCAGCCGGCGGTGCGGCCTGATCTTTGGTGCCGGTAAAGTCCTTGATGCCCTGCGTGATGGTGATGAACGCCCCGCGGTGGCGGCGCACCGTACGGTAACCGGTTTCGATAAAGCGGGCCGCGTGCGGGTTAGAGCCGCTGAACAGGCGCCAGGCTTCATCGATAATAGCGACCTTCTTCAGGCTGCGCGGTGAGTGGTACATTTTTTCCTGAATGGCCAGAATCAGCGAGTACAGGATGGCCGAGAGCAGGTGCGGCTGATTTTCCAGACTCAGCAGCTCCAGCACGGCAAAGCGCGTGTCGCCGTCGAGCGTCGGCTTGTCCGAGTTAAAATAGTCGCCGTTGGCACCCCACGTGCACCAGCGGTCCAGCAGCAGCACCAGCTCGTTGATGCGGTTCATGATCGTCGGCTGCTGGCCATATTCTTCCCTGACCGCCGCAGACTTCATGTACAGCACCACGTCGTCTATGCGCGCGGTGTTCTGTTTCGCCTCGTAGGCCGCCACCACGCCTTTGAGCAGGATGGTTTCGCTGACCTTATCCAGCGGTTCGTTGGGGCTGGCCAGTACGGTGAGCAGCCCCTGAATGCCCTCGGCGGACTCTTTAATGTCCCGCACGTTAGCGAACGGGTTAAAGCGCAGCGTCGCGCCGTCCAGGTAGGCTCCGCCCGCCTGCCGGCAGAAGTTTTTGTAACTGCCCCCCATGTCGATAACCCACCCGAAGCCACCGGCGTTCAGCACCTGCCGCAGGATTTCCTGTATGAAGAAGCTCTTACCCGCGCCGGTGGTGCCGGTAACGGCAATATTGAAGTTGGTGGCCCCGTTGCTTTCGCTGAACATGTCAAAGAAGGCCAGCGCGTTGCGGTAGGTCGGCAGCGGGCTGCCCGATGCCGCCATCTGCCGTTCAGCTACCACCGGCATGAGGTTGACGGCGTTGAAGCTCTTGCAGCGCAGGGTGGCATTCATGTGCTTCATGTCGTCCCAGAGCCCCTCCTGCATCACGAACGGCAGCGAGGTCATCCAGTTGCGCAGCTGCTGGTAGCGGGGTGCGGACATTTCCAGGTCATTTTTGCGGAACACGTTGATGGCGGAGAGTTCACAGCGCTGCTGCTCGCTGTCGCTGTCGGGCGTGAACAGCGTCAGGTTGAGGTTAAAGCTGCACATCGCGATTTCGTTGCTGGCCAGCCCCATGCGCAGGTCCCGCCACTCTTCATAGGTGCGCTGCGTATTGGGGAACATCTTGCCGTAGGAGGAGTTGGCCTTCTTGCCCATGTCCTGCTCCTTACGGAACGCCTCATTCTGGCTGCTGACCTGGTCCTCCACGCAGATGGTCCAGCTCAGCAGGAACGGACAGGGGATGCCCAGATCGGGAAACCGCATGTTCTGCAGGTTGTCCGCTGCCTGCCAGAGCGCGAACTGCTTCGGCACCTTTGTCAGCTGCATATTCACGATGCGCGTGCTGACCACCGCGCTGTCACTGCTGTCGCTGACCGCGCGATCGCTGTGCTGCCGTGCGGTAGTGAGTTTCAGGTGATCCGGATGAACCTCCATTTCGGTACTGGTGTCCACGCACTGCCGGTGCAGCTCCTGCTCCGGATTCCAGTGCTCGCTGCCCGCACTGACCTGCCCCGGCCGGTAGTTCAGCTGCTCGCGGATGACGGATAAAAACTCAGTCGGCCCCACGCGGCGGGTGTCCATGTGTGCGGCCAGCATCGAGACGCGGAGCGTTTCGCGCACCTGTGCCACCGCGTCCAGCGACTTGATGCCGCCGGTGCCCGGGTGCGCATACACCAGGAAAACGCGGTAGTTACGCAGATACAGCGGGTACTCGCGCTCGTTGGCCAGCCCCTTCAGCGCCGAGCGCTCCCAGAAAGCTTTGGTGATGGCGTTCAGGCGCGGCGCCATGTCGCCCTTCCACATGTCGCGGCTCAGCCCGTTTTCCAGCATGTCGCCCACGCACTTGCTGGCCACCATCAGCACCGTAACCGGCGTTTTACGGGGCAGCTTTTTGCGCAGCAGGTCATCGAGCGCCTGTACCACCTGCTGATTGGCGCCGGCGAGCGGGGCCACTTCCATGATGAAGCCGACCGAGCGGCTGTTAATGAAGAGTTCAGATTTCTCGTCAAACTCACGCCACGGCAGCAGGCTGGTCAGCGACGGGTAGCTGAAGCTCTCCTGCAGCCTCTGGCGCGCCATTCTGGCACCGCCCTCATCCCGGCTGCTGCTGAAGATGCCGGTAAGGTGATCGATAACGTTATTGATCATGCTGACCTCCGGCGCGGTCTGTTTTCAGCGCGGCCTTTATCAGGGTATGGAAGCGCGCGGAGTTTCCGGCTTCGGGCGTACTGTGCGCAAAGACGTGTCCATAAGGGGGCACATCCGCAAACATCAGTCCGGGCCTGACCCGATGATGCAGCGCAGCTGCAGACGATGCGGGTGCCCGCCGTTCACAGGCACTGCTGAATGAAAACCGCTTTTTCATTACTCCCCCTCGCTGATTACGCGGAAATCTTCATCCCAGCGGGACTTCTCTTTCACGAACTCCACCACGGCGGGCTGATGAAAGCTGTCCTGCTCATCCACCCAGGGCGCAATCCACAGGCGCTGCGTCGCGTCAGGAATGCGGCGGGCGTCCACCTGTCCCGGTCCGCTGTAGTCACCCGGGACCACAGGGCCGGTGGTGCCAGTACGAACCGGCACCGTGGACGCGCGCAGGCTGTCTGCGGTCACGTCCTGTCCCTTAACCGGACGCGGGGCAGACGTTGCCATGCTTACCGGGCGGTAAGGGCTGACGGCGGGCTTCGCGTTGCCGGGCGTCGCCAGCGCCTCAGCGGCAGGCTTTGGGCCGGCCTCCTTTTCTGCCGTCAGGTCGTCCAGGCTCTGATGCTTCGATGCCAGTTTGCTGGCGTCGGACATCGACAGGCACTGGTCGGTCGCGGTTTTGTTGCAGTCAAAATCAGAGTTCATGCCGGCGCAGCCGGTCAGCGCAGCGCACAGCAGTGCGCACGCAAAAAGTTTCTGCATGGTGGAGTCCTCAGTGGCGGCTGTGCCGCGATGGGTCAGGGAGATAAAAAGGTGCAGGTTAATCGGGTGGTGCGGGTTGCCCTGGTGAAGGCACGGAAAATCGGTGGTTCAGTTAGCACGCTGAATGCCCGGCGAGACCTGACAAATGACGTCAGTGATATACATTGCCAGCTGATCAATCGTGGTGTTCGTCAGTGTTAATACGTGCCCGGAATTCTCTGCCAGTCGCTGTATCGCCGCATCCGGAACCGGGCGGCCGTTAAGCCTTTCAAGCCGGAACAGCATATTGCCGGCAGGGTGGGAGATGCGGATGAGTAATGCATCCGGCTCCGGCGACGTTTTTTCCTGAATCATTAAGAACCTCAGTTAAGCTGAAAAGTGTGTTACGCCGGCAGGTAAAAACTTAGCGGCGCACGGCACCAGGCTGAGAGCCGTCAGAGGCCAGGCGCTGACGGAGCATCTCGATCTCAGTCAGCATGGCGGCCAGCTGGCAGCTGCCCGCCTGTGTCTGCCAGGCTCGCCGGTAACGAAGCCGCAGCGCACAGAGCCGGATATGCACTTCACGCTGGTTGTGTTTATTCATCTTCACTTATACCTTCTTCAGGCTGGCGTTCAGTAAAGGCAAAATCACGCCGGGCGGGTTTAAAGACGGCCTCTGTCTCTTTCTTAAGCCAGAATTCGAGCATTGATGCCTCAATAAATCCTGCCTCTTTAACCACCCGCTGCAAATCGCGATACGCAGGAAGGTCATGAGGTGTGTATGCCTCAAGCTTACTGGCCAGCAGGTCCTGCCAGTTCAGCGGCTCCCGCAGGCGGCTGATAACAGCTGCTACAGCAATGAACACGGGTATAACCAGTGCCCGGCCTGCCCACGCAGAGTGTGCAGCGTACTCACGCCAGAGCACCGCGAATGCCAGACCGGCAAGCACACAGGTCGCCAGCGTGCCGCCATACGGCAGATGGCGGCGCTTCCAGCAGGCCACAAGGTATCGTATCTGTGCCAGTTTACGGCGGCGCTTCTTCTGGATTGTTAAACTCATGCTGCTGACTCCTTTCGAAAAATGAGCGGTTAACTCCAGCGTTTCATCAGTGCTTTCATGCCGCCTCCTGCCCGCGTGTGGTGATATGAAAGCGCATGTGGCTCTCAACCGGTACGCGTACCTGCCGGTTCATCAGCGTCAGCAGCAGGATGGCCCGCTTCATGCCGTCAGGTTCGCACCACACCGCCTCAAGCCCTTCAAACACCCCGTCTTCAATCATCACCCTGTCTCCGTTCAGCGGCGCGTCCGTTGTCAGCGGAGCACCCTCCCAGCCCGCCTCCAGTCGCGCAATGACGCTGTCGGGCACGACCGAGGGCAGGCTGCCGAAACTGATGAGCGTGGAAATCCCGCGCGTGCCCTTGATGGCGGTGGTGTGCACTACCTCCGGATCGAAGCGCACAAAAAGGTAGCCCGGGAAGAGCGGCTGCGGTGTAACGGCTCTGACCGTGCCGTTGCGCAGCCGCACCTGCGAAAACACCGGCAGCAGACAGGTGACGCCCTGCTGCTGCAGCTGCTGCTGCGCGCGCTTTTCCTGTGCAAACCTCGTCTGTGCCACGTACCAGTTTTCCATCACTCACTCCTCTCAGTTTATGGTATCGCCGAGGCGCAGCTGGCTGGCCTGACGCAGAACTTCGTCGGGGTTTAACACCGGTGCACTGCCGGTGCCACTGCCTGCCGGTGCGACCGCCGCGGTCTGCTGCACGGCGGCCTGTGGTACCTCCTGCTTCGCTTTTTCTGCTTCGGCGTCCTCAATCGTTTCCAGGCGGAAGCCCTGCTGGAACACCACGGTCACGGCGTTGCCGGCACCGATATCAATGACCGGGTGATACTGCTCGGCGCGCTTAATCCAGTACTGGCTCAGCGTGTCCGCTGCCTTGCTGGCACCGCCACCGAGGCCCTGTTTGAAGATGTCGCCGGCGCCCACAGAGGCGCTGCCACCGAGTCCGACCGTTGGCGTGGCGGCGGACTTAATGCCTTCACCGAAGCCGGACAGCAGGCCGGCCGCCCCGGCGTTGGCGATGATGGCGCCGTTACGCATCACCGGCTTGCCGCGGATGCCCACCTTGCCCTGGAAGGAGACGTGCCCGTCGAACGGCATGTCGATGTGTTTGCCGTTTTTCAGGATGCAGCTGATGTTTTTGGTGCGGACCTCGCCGCGCTCGCTGGAGATATCACCGTACATCTCACCGGTCACGCGGCACTGGTCCATGTTCCAGGTTTTACCGTTGGGCATGGAGACATCGCCAAGCAGGGTGATGACCACCGGCGAGGTATTCTGCTGACCGGTCACGCTGGCGTTGGCATCAGCCCCCTCAATCATGACCGCCTCGGAGAACGACCCGGAAGGTATCCAGGGAAGTTTTGTCTTTTTCTCGGTAAGCGCAGCGTAGGTGAAGGTATCGCGGCTCAGGCCGCCCGGCCGCACCGTGCCGGTGCCAGGATAAAAGCCCTGCCCCGGCGACGGATAAAACTGGCCGCTCTGCCCGGCGGCGGGCCCGCTGCCCGGGTTAGTGATGCTCCACTGCGCCGGACCGCTCGGGCCGCTGGAAACCGGCGCATTAACAGGTGGCGTGCCTGCCGCCGGTGTGGTGGCTGCAGGACCATTTTGCGTTCTGCCACCCTGTGCCTGCTGCGTCTGCAGCTGGCTGATGGCATTGGCCATGCCGGTGAGTTGTTTCTTCAGCTCCTCATTCTGGTTTTTCAGCGAGCTGGTCAGCGTACCGAGGTCCCGCTCAAGGCCCGCGGTCTTGTCCTGCTGCTGCTGCAACGCGGAGGTGGCCACGCCCTCGGTAAAGGAGGTGTTCACCAGGCTGCCGGTCAGGTCCGGGGTCTTTTTCGGGGCAGGCCGGTTCAGCTCTGCCTGATGGTGCGAGTACGCCCATATACCCCCGCCAACGGCCAGCATGACCGCGGCGGCGACGCCGGCAATCACCCACTGGCGCCGGCGCGTGGCGGTATTGATGTTGCTCATGCCCCGCCCTCCGTGTCAGCCGAGAAAATCACCCACACGAAGCCTTCACCGTTAGCGTAGAGCGTGCGGGTTGAGAGCATCACCGCGCGCACACCCTTCTGCCAGAACTGCTTTTCGCTCAGCGGCCGCGTCACGTAGCCGGTGTTTTTCATGCGGTAGCGCATAACCCGCAGGTGGGAGCCGGTAAGCTGACGCTCCGGGGTGAGCAGCACGCCCGCAGGCGGGTTATACGCCGGACCGCGCGAGGCCTTTACCTCGGTGTAGCTCTCCGGCACGTCGCCGTTCACCACGTTGCGGGCCACGCTGACCAGCGTTTTCTGGAAGGGCTGACTCTCCTCCCACACCTTCGCATCCGGGTTGGGCTTAAGCGGCACGTCTGCCGGTATCAGGTGCAGCGTGCGGCCGTTGCCGGGCTTCGGCGACACGTCGATCGAGACACCCACGCCGCCAGCCGTTTCCAGGAAGATGGTGAAGTCCTGCCCGGTCAGCGGCGTAATCAGCAGCGCGCCGTCAGCGGTGTTGGCTTTGAGATAGGCATTGTCCGGACCGGTGATGCCGGTAATCAGCTCGCCGTCGATGATGATTTTGTTAGGACTGGTGTTACTCATCTGCGCCTTCAGGTGCGCATTATTTTCAAACGGGGTCCCGGCCGGGCCGGGTACGGCGGCCTGCGCGGCGGCAGGCAGCAGCGCCAGCGCGCCGGCAACGGCCAGGGCGGAAAGGGTCATTTTCATCGGTTCAGTCCTGTTGCGGGCGGCGTTCAGGTTGAGTCCAGGGCACCTCGGGGAAGGCCGTCAGGCGGATAAGACCGTCCACGTAGTGCACGCTGAGCCGGTAGGCTTTACTGGCATCCGGAAGCGAAATGTTCAGGGTGCCGTTAGTGGTGCTGGCGCTCAGCGTGCCCTGCACAGTGATGTCACCGGTGGTGGAGTCGGTGATTTCATCATCAATGCGGAACACGGAAGAGACGCCGTTTTTTTTGATGTACTCAGCTTCGGCGGCGAGCTGCTTTTTCATGTCGTCACGGTACTCAGCGGGAACGAAGCGCAGCAGGGCGGCGTGCTGGCTGTCCACGGTTTCGGGCGTGACGGAAAGACGGAGGTTGACGAAAGAGCGCACCAGCATGCCGTTTAAGGCCGCGTCTCCGGAGGCGGAATCGGAGAGGAACGGGCGGTCAAACATCATGGGGGTGGTCAGGGTCCTCTGCGTTTTTGCAAAATGCCACGCCAGCCCGCCGGTCACGACGGTACTGACGGCGAGAATAAACACGAGCAGCGAAAGGGCGCACAGGGCCAGAATGATTACCCGGTTGCGCCCCTCCCGGACCTGATACTTCATAGCGTTATCCTTTTAATAAGCGCCACCCGAAGATGGCGCGCGGGTTACTGCATCCAGTGCCGGTTGCCCGAATCGGGCACCCGGCGGAACTGCAGCCGGAGCAGCGCGGTCGGCAGGTACCAGTAAAGAAGGTTCATGAGCCACCAGGTGCCCTGCCCCTTCTTCAGGTGGCGGACTAACAGCCAGAGCGCGCCGGCCACAATCAGCATCACAATGAACATGTCGCAGAAAAAACCGATGACGCCGCACGCAATGATGAGTACGGCCTCCTCAGTGGGGAGTCCGGCCAGGCGTTTCTGCTGATTGAGGGTTTCCGGGAACTGATACTGAAGCGATTCCCTGTCCATGACGGGGTCAGCCGGCGAGGCTGAAGAACACGCGGGTGATGACGATGAGGAACGGGATGCCGCCGACCAGAATCATCGGGTTACGCACCTTGATGTAAGCGCCCACTGAAAGAATGATTTCAGCGATGTACAGCCCCCACTCCACGGTGCTGCCGTGGCCAAACGTATCCTTGGCGTCAGCCTTCTGGCTGGCCAGCAGGTCCTCTGCGCCTGCCAGATGCGGCAAGGCAAAAACAGCGACGGCAAGGCAGATAAGCAGCACGTTAGCGCGATGACGGTAAAGGAGACTAAAGGCGTGCCATAAGATGCCGATAAGCCCCCCTTGCGCCGCTTCGCTGTGCAGCGGGCAGGCTTCCGCAGACCCCTGCACGAGTACAGGGTGTGACGTGACAACTTTCATGAGTAAAACCCTCGGTTTGAGTTAAAGAAATGTCAGTGTGCGTAAACGGACGTAACGCGCCGTAAGTGTACATTTTCTCAAAAAAAAAAAATCTGTGACGCATGTCACACTTTTAAGGGTTCACTTGCATTTTTTTAGGATTAATCCTGAAAGAGCGTGGCGTACGCTTGCAGCCTGACCAGGGTAAGCCTCGTAGGGCGGTACTGAAACATGAAAGTAAAAGAGAAAATGGGTGACGGCCGTGGCCGTCCGCGGAAATATGCCAGAGGAGAAATGCAGTACCGGAAACTGTGGCTGCCGGAAAATCTTCTGATGGAACTGCGCGTGGCGGCACGCGTCAGGCGATATACCACGAACGATGAGATTATCAGCCGGCTTATTGCGTCGATGCACTTCTCGCCCCGCAGGCATATTATTAAAACGGATGATGGTCAGCGGCTGGTTGCGCTGGCAAGGATGTTTGATGAATTTATTCAGTCCCGGCTGGATGTTATCCGGGAGGAATATCAGCCGGATGAAACGATGCAGGCAGAAAAGAAACCGTTCGTTCCCGGAAAGAACCGTGCGTTCAGCAGCAGCTTTCCCGAAAACCTGCGGCGGGATATGGAAATCAGCGCGCGGTTTAACCGCCGGAGTATGAACATGGAAATACAGGAGCGCCTGCTGGATTCGCTGAACTATTTAACGGAGCAGCAGCTGCCCGAAAACGAAGAGGTCAGGCGGCTGCGTGAGCTGGCGATATTGTTTGACGAGTTTATTCTGGAAAAGGTCATTGTGGCAGAGAACCCGCTGGCGGATAAAAAACAGGAACCGTGATTAAATATTCTGACTTATTGCGTGTTTTATAAAGAAAGTTTATTAAGTAACGCTTCTTCTTTTACACTTCAGAGCAAAGGCTTGTCTGTTATTACCGCTGTACGGGTCAGTCGTCCCGTACAGCGCTGGCATGCCTGCCCATAACAAACATAAGATATACATAATCAGGGGAAAAACAAACCATCCGGCAAAGGAAGCTTATTAACGTCTGGCAAGAGCTTCTTTAATTAACCGGACCAGCCCGCAGACTCATTCACTCATATATCACCCCATGCTCTAATCATTTCCTGTATAACTAACTGAGGGCTTCTCGTCACATCCATAACGGCGGCGTAATGGCTCGTTATTTAACTCTTGCAGAATCACATCATGCAGAATCAGCAGACTGAATACAGCTGGAAAGCAGCATGTAAACGGGATGAGACTGATGAAGGTGAGTGGCTGAAAATGTCCAGCCGCCGTTAATTAATCATTCAGCATTGATTAATTAACGGTTATATCAGGTCAGATATCCTTATTCATCCTTAATAAAATGTTTACTTTCAGCTTTATCCTCTGCGGCGCTCATTTCTGTCAGGTTCTGGTCAATCATCTCTTCAAGCACCTGCGGCCCGGACTCACCGCGGATATGCAGATACATTTCCGTCAGCATAGCCATCATGATACTTGTTCCTTCCCGTGTTCCCGCAACGCGACGTATTAAGTCACGGTTGAATTCTTCCACATCAAACTTATTCCCTTCCCCCTGATGTTTCTTGACCATCAGACCGATGCCTACCAGTTCATTCACCACAGAGGAAAAGTTAACTTCGCCGTGGCTTGCGCCGTTCTGCAGCTCTATCTGCACCAACCCCTGCACTTCCCTTTCAGTTTTTTCTTTGAAGTAAATATTTCTGCGCGCCATTCTGGTATTCCCTGTGAGGCAGAGTTTATTTAAACCTGCCTTTTTGATTTATTTATAATAACCGTCTTTACGGCGCCAGCCTGACTGCCGCGTTCGGATAAACTCACCATCCCGGTATTATTTACCTCCGACTCAGTGTGTGTCAATCCGGCACTGTTCATTTAATCCGGGAGGTGTGCTAATCAGGCACTATACCTGCCTTTAATGTGTTTTAACCCGGCGCTGCAACCACCTGTCACGCATAAATCGCGCATTCTGACTGCATTTTATGTGTGTCAATCCGGCACTGCAGCTGTTTTCAATGTGTGTTAATCAGGCACCACTGGCATTTTTGATGTGTGTCAATCCGGCACCATGCTTGAAAACATCCTACATAAGCACCTGATTTTGTTATTTAGCCACAATTAGCACACATAACAGTGCCGTTTACAGTGCCTGATGAACACACAATTCGGCACTGCAACAACACACAATCAGGCACTTCATTACCACACAATCAGGCACTGCAATGTGTGGTAATTAACACACAATTTTGTTCACGCAGCCAGAAAATAGCCAATAATTTACATTAAGCACCTGTTTTTAAACAACTAAACTGCAAGATTACATCTTGCGTGGGGTGTGATGAAAGTTTACCCCCGAGGAGCGGCTTGTTAAATAACCCTGTCCTGCTGAATTCTTTATATCCCGGGTGAAGTTCGTTATCTGCCAGCCAGCGCAACGTGCGCGTCTGTAACGAATTATATTGCAAGGGATGATCCGAGCGAGTATTTTTCTCACGAACCCGCCTGGCGCATTATGCGCACGCACGTGAGATTATCAGAATGAAAGGATTTGCTGCTCTCGCGCTTGCCGCTGTATTCAGCGCGCAGGCCGCGCCGGAAATGTGCTTCACGAAAGCCGGTCAGGATTTCGGTATTGATCCGCGCCTGCTGATGGCCCATTCAATACAGGAATCACGCATGCGTAATAATGCGCTGAACACCAAAAGCAGCGGCGGCACGCATGACGTCTGTAACATGCAGATAAACAGCTCTCACTTCAGTAAGCTGAAAAAGTTTGATATTACACGGGAAAGGCTGCTGAAAGATCCGTGCATCTGCATTTATACCGGTGCGTGGATCGAGGCGAGAAACTTCAGGCAGTACGGCCGGAACTGGGACAGTGTCGGGATGTACAACACCGGCCCGAGCCCGAAGCTGATCAAACAGCGTCGTGAATATGCGGCCATTATTAAAAGTATTTACCGCGTGCTGATTGCACGGGATGAAGTTTACACCGCAATGGTGCAGCAGAATAAAAAAACGCCCGCGCCAGAAACGTTCCTCACCGCGGACGAGATGCCTGAGAAAAAATAACTCCGGCGCGCCGGGGTTATTTTTTAAGACTTGAGTTTTGCGAACTCCTCCGCCATTTTCCACAGCGCCTGATTCAGCTTTATATCGCCGTCGATGCCTGTTACCGGCCGGGTGGTGGTTCTTTTTCCCTTCGCCGTTCTGCCGGGCACGCCTCCCTTAATCAGGTTTTCCTGCACGATATTAAACGCGGTCCACAGGTCGGTGCCTTTGTCATACCAGGCGCGCGGCTGAATAATACGCTCAGCTGACACCGGCGGCTCTTTTCCGTCATATTTATACTCCAGCGCCAGCTGCCCCAACAGGCGACGTTCTTCACTGTTAACCTGAATGGATTTCATCATGCTGATATTATTTTCCACCTTGTCGAACACGCCCAGCACCTCATAAGCGCCTTCGATAACCTGCGACACAATATCTCCCTTGTGTGGCACGCTGATTTCACCAAACGATTTCCAGCATACCAGGCCATTGGTGCAAACCTGCCGGAAAATACCGGGGATCATTTTATAACTGCTGGAGCCGTCATGGCTGTTCAGTAATACAATTTCCGGCACCTCTTCGCCGCCGTTATTATTTACCCGGCGCAGGCGGATCATGTGCTTGGTAAATTCACGGCGCTCCGGATCGCGCACGCGCGACTGGCTGGCATAAAAAGGTTCGAACCCTTCTTCGCGCAGTTTATCCAGCAGGGTAATAGTCGGAATATAGGTATAACGCTCAGAGCGTGAATCATGCTTTTCGGCTGAAAATGCGCTCGGAACAATGCGCATCAGCTCATCATTATTCAGCGGGCTGTTTTTACGGATAGCAGTCGGGGCGGCATAGCGGGAAGCAAAACGGACCATAATTAATTTCCTCTGAATAATTTAGTGTTATCTCTGAAATAAAGGCCGGTTTATAAAGCGGCCAGCGCTTCGCGGAATATCAGATAGCCGGTGTCGTACTCATACAGCGCCAGTGGCCACCCGTTATGCAGGTAAATGATCGCCGCTTCAGGCTCCTCAGTGGGCTCCTCCAGCGCGTCGAGCTCAGCCAGCTGCGCGCTGTTAACCCCGCTGATGCCCGTAAACACGGCATTTGTGTGCAGGTGGTCATACAGATCGCGAAAATGCGCCGGGCTGAGCGCATCGCCGTGCCCTTCAGCACATGTTTTGGGAGATTCTGGCGTGGCGGTTTTGACGTTGACGTTCTGTGTGTTCATGGCATTTCTCCTGCTCAGGTGGGTTGTCATGTTTCGGTCGATCCAGTCGCGGCAGAGGGCAAAGGAGCATCGCCGAAGGGAGGGCAGAAAGGGGCGACGACGGAAAGTTTTTGCGGCCCCAGGCAAAAAGTTTCTGGTGGCGTGCATTTCACCCCTTTCTGGCCGAGCCGGCGGTGCTACGACCAGCCCTCCGCGCCTGGACTGAACGGAACAGGCCCGCCGCGCGCGAAAACGGGCATGAACACACCCCGGACGGCTATGCCGGTCCGGCCTTCAGCGGCCACGGCTTTTCGTGGCCAGTGAACGCACCGGCGATAGCCGGTTGCAGCCGTTGACCTCAGCCATCAGACGCTAGCCGTCAGGCACGAACCCGCCTGCGGGTTCGGCGGAGCTTAGCGGCTTTGCCGCTTAGCGGAGTGAGGCTTGACGACTGCCCGCCAGGGCAGGAGCCGAAGGGGGCCATGCCCGGGACCCTGATGTTGAGGTTTAGTCAGTAAAGGCAGTAATCGGACAATGATCTGCACAACCGGCACCGGCATACAGACAACTCTCAGACAGCGGACATCTGTTGCAGGCTACAGAGAACGCGTAAGGGGAGAACCGGTGCGTCAGCACCGGGTTTTGCCTGGCCCGCAGGGCCTGCAGGGTTTGCGCCCTGCTCGGCACGGATTCTGCGGCCGTTTCACGACTGAAATTTTCATCGGCGCAGAGAAGCAGCCCGCAAAATTACTGTCCGCCAGTGCTGGCTGAAGGCCCGGGATTTTCTGTCCCGGGCCCCCATTTACCTCAGCTCATTGATTCAATCTGATCGCCCCCTTCAATGATCTCTGTCTCATCCGGACGAAAGCCGGGATGCATGTAGCGTTTGAGTGCATCAGCAACTTCAGGGCTGTCCTGCCAGACGGCATGAACGCCGGTCAGATCCAGCATGGCGGCCTGGCGGCGTAACTGGCGAGCGGTTTCATAGTTGTCCCAGCCGGATTCAAGGGCTGCCTGACTTAGCAGTTCTGCTTTCTGTGCGGCAATACGCTCTGACGCAGCAGGATCGGCTTCCGGCACTGACCATTCCAGCGTGCGGGCATTACCCCGCAGCACGACCCGGTTTGCCAGGTCAGTGATGACAGCAATTTCAGGTGAAAAGCCGATCGGCCCCATATCGCGCCCGAAATCCTCATCCCAGTAATCCTCGCCGGTGTCACGCATTTTCCAGTCGCCCGTCTGGTCAGCCGTAACCAGCAACTCCATCGCCTCCTGGATGGTATCAGCCCGGCCCAGGCAGACTTCCCTTTCCTGCCAGTACGTGCCGAAATTCTGATCATCTTCGTGGAATTCCATGCGGCCACATACGGTGACGCCAAAAGGGCGGGCGCTCTCGATATATGACTGACGCACAGCCTCCCGGCGTTCCGGAGCATCAGCCTGCAGCCATGCCAGGTCCAGCCCTTTCCACGCTTCAGGATACAGTCCGATGGCCAGCGACCGGACGGACGACGCCAGCTCATACCCGGACGGCGTGACAATATCTCCCATGGCGATCATCGTGGTGACAAACTCAGCCGCGTACTGCAGGTCATCGAAGAGGTCTTCAGCTTCAACACCCAGCGCCTTCATGGCGCGGTGCTTCATCAGATCGCCTTCCAGCTTCGCCAGGCTTAACCGGCGGTTTGTGCGCACGGACAGGTGCACGTCGAAGTTTTGTTTTACCCATGTTTCGGTAGATTCAGAAGCGGCGGTTTTGACGTTGTGGGTGTTCATGCTGGTTCTCCTCTGTCGGTTGCTGTTGACCATGTTTCGGTGAGTTCATCGCGGCAGAGGGCAAAGGAGCAACGGCAGACGGGCGAACGCGGGGGCGTCACCGGAGGCCGCAGCGCAAGCGAGCCGGCCTTATGGCGAGTGCGAACGGGCGAGGAACGGCGAAGCGAACCCTTGCGGGCGAACGGATGACGGTGCTACGACCAGCCCTCCGCGGGGAACCACCGGAACAGAACAGCCGCACGGAAATGAAATGAGCATGAACACCTCCGGCACGGCGGAACGGCGTGACGCCTTTAAAGGGCGCAGCGCGCCCGGTGAACGCACCGGCGACAGCCGGTTGCAGCCGTTGACCTCAGCCATCAGACTCTAGCCGTCAGGCACGAACCCGCCTGCGGGTTCGGCGGAGCTTAGCGGCTTGCCGCTTAGCGGAGTGAGGCTTGACGACTGCCCGCAGGGCAGGAGCCGAAGGGGGCCATGTCCTGGCAGTAGCAGTAGCAGTAGCAGAATCAGCCCGGAGAGCAGAAACGGCAGGCTATCAGCAGGAGACGGGGCTGTCGTGTGAATGCGGACAGGTGAAAGGGGATAGCCGGTGCGTCAGCACCGGGTTTAACCTGCCCCGCAGGGGCTGGCGCTCTGGCAGTCAGCGCGGGGCAAAAGGGCAGCTTACGCTGCCTCTGGTTCCCTGCTGTTTTATCCGTGACCTACATTGCCCTGATAAAAGCCAGCATCGCTTTGATCCGGCGCTGGCTTTTGAGACGTTCTTCAAAATCATTGAGATAGTAAGCCGGTGTATAGCGCACCCGGTTAAACTCCAGCGTCAGCGTATTACCGGTGACAACCTCGGCTGCTATGCCGAGCAGCGAAAGCTGTATAAACGCCATATCCGCCGCGACAGGATCGATATCAATGCAACTGACGAACATCTGAACGGAAGGGTTTAACCCGGCTTCAATCAGGTACTCGGCGTAAGCGATAACCATTCCCCCGGCTCCGCAGGTCGGCTCTGACAGGGTAAACATCCCTTCCCGCCGGATGGTATCAATCACGCCTGGCATCATCAGGCGGGCCATCATTGACTGAACGCTGTAAGGCGTAAAATACTGCCCCCGGCGATCGTCGCCCAGCTCCAGCTCCATAAATACAGCGCCCAGAAAATCATGAAACTGAGCCTGAAGCGCACATACCATCAGCGCGAACAGTTCATGCATATTACGCATGTCGGCGGCGCTGTAGCGTTCGCTGATTTTCCGGCAGCGTTCAATGCTTTCCGGCGTTCTGATCCGGGCTATATCCAGCCCACTGGCTGCCAGGATAATAAAATCGCTGAACACCTCCCAGCGGCGCAGGTTATACCCGGTCTGCCGGAAGACGCTGATAAACTGTTTTCTGGCGGCGGCAAGGCTGAACACTGGCGCGGAAACCGCAGGCAGTCTTACAGGCAGTGCCGGTACAGGACGCTGAACAGCCGGTGCCGCGTCCTGTGCCTGGTCAAAAAATTCCGAAAAACTTATCTGAGACATCACTCTGTTCCTCTAACAGCCGCCCCGATCGGGGGCGGCTTTTCACATCACGCGAGGCCGAGTCCGGCATAAACCAGCGTCATAAACTGCTGCCAGTGCTCCAGGCGAATAGCCGGAACGCGCGCGCGTTTCCCTTTGCGAAGGGCATTTACAAATGCCTGTGCGTGTGACACGATTTGCGGGTCGAATTGCATGGGTTTATCTCCGTTAAGTTTGATAGCGCCGGAACGGTCGTTGGTAGCGTGGTTCCGGCGGTGAATGAGCAGGCTTATGCCTGCTTTTTTCATTTCTGGTTCAGTTCAAATGCCTCCTTAACGCTCGCTATGATTTGGGCGTGCCTCATGTGGGTGTAATTACGCAGGCGGAAGTAACGCACACCGATACGGGCATAAATGTCCGTTACCTCGCCGCAGTACATTTCTGCAAACATGAACGATTCACTGTCTCCGTTTTCACTGCACTCCCAGTTCAGCGGATAGAGCGTCCCCAGCGCATCGTGAAAGCGGTGTACGTCGATCTCCGCTGGCGCTTTTACCGCCGCCGCTTCGCGACTGAGCCAGTAATTCCGCGCTTCTTCGGCGTAACCGCCTGCGCTGATAAGACCATCGGCAAAGCGCAGATCTGAGCCGTTGATGTTTTGCCCTTCAGCCCAGGTTTCGGTGGTTTTGGTTGCGGCGGTTTTGACGTTCTGTGTGTTCATGCTGGTTCTCCTCTGATGGTTGCTAAAACCTTGTTTCGGTTGGTATGGCGCGGCGAAGGGCATAAGTAGCAACGGCAGGCGGGCGAACGCAGGGGCGTCACCGCAGGCCGCAGCGCAAGCGAGCCGGCCTTATGGCGAGTGCGAACGGGCGAGGAACGGCGAAGCGGACCCTTGCGGGCGAACGGATGACGGTGCTACGACCAGCCCTCCGCTCCGTACCAGCCGGAAAAGGGTGTCAGCGCAGGGGTGAGCATGAACACATTCGTCACGACGGAACGGCGTGACGCCCGAAAAGGGCGCAGCGCGCCCGGTTGAAGCACCGGCGACAGCCGATTGCAGCCTTTGACCTCAGCCATCAGGCCCTATGTCCGAAACCCGAAGGGGTTCGGCGGAGCTTACCGGCAAAGCCGGTTAGCGCAGTAGGACTGACGACCCGGCAACGCCGGGGAGCCGAAGGGGGCCATGACTCCGTGCCGTTTTCAGTTCAGTGCTGTAATCGCCCTGGCTCATACCGCCACCGCCCTGAACATCAGCTTGTTTGGTACCATCCAGCATTCCAGCTCCTGCGTCATCGCGGTCGATTCTTCTGACAGTAACCGGGCCTCTGCTCCCAGTTTCCACAAAGGCTGACCTTCCATTTCCCAGCGATCCAGAGATTTCAGTGAAGGGAATCTCTCACTCCACCGATAAAACAAGATCTCCAGCTCTGTATGATGCAGTTGCGAGTCAGACCAGCGTGATATCCAGCTGCTGACACTGGCTGGCGTGTGGAATGCGAGGTCAATCTCAGCCTGCCCTTTTACCGCCTGATGAGTCCGCGTTTTCTCCTCTTGCTCCCGGCGGAACTGGCGGGAATACTTCTCATCGCGCAGCGCCGTTTTTCGCCGCTGCCGCTCTGCGCCCTGAAACCGCCATCCCGGAAACAGATCGTGAACGTCATAACTGCTCAACGGATGCGGGCAGTCCTCACCGGCACTGGCAATCATCCGGTCAATCGCTGCCAGCCATGACTGTCTGTTACCCCTGAATTCGGCCTCAGGCATCGAGGGACGGAAAAAGCGGATTTCTTTCAGGGTTACCCGCCTGCTGCCCCTGAGCAGGCGGAAAAAGGCGTGTGCATACGGATAGTCTGCACAGTACACGTTACGTTCATGCCTGTTTTCAACGAAGGCGATGGCCTGCATCGCTGCACGGCGTGCAGGTGAAAGCGGAACCAGTGAACGGCTGACCGGGATCATGCGAACTCTCCTTCTGCCAGATATTCCGCCATGCCGGCTGCGCAGTGTTCCAGCAGGGATGCCTGTGCCGCTGCAGCGATCAGGTCGCTGATGCGCTGCGGGTCGAACGGCGTCAGCCTGAGCACCTCGCGCACGCAGTTACCCTCAGCTGACATGAGTACAATCAGCCACTCCCCGGACACGTCTCCCGGACTGCAAACGCAGAGACTAAAAGCCTCTCCGGGCGGCGTGTAGCGCAGCTGCACCGGAAAGAAGCCGCCAAATTCGGCTCGGTATTCCCCGTTGACATTCCAGCCTGCTGGCACGTGCAGCAGCTGCGCGACGGCACAGGTCAGAATATGGCGATCGTTCTCTCCTCTTTCGCGCCACTCCTCAAATTCGCAGGGGTGCATTCCGGTCAGCACGGTCAGATTCAGAGCATTGTTATTTTTCATGTTTATCTCCATGCCGCCCCGAAGGGCGGCGCTCCTTATCAGGCCGCGTGAGCGGGATCGTTGTTGTCAGTGTCGCTGTCAGCCTCAGCAGATCCGGCCCCGCCGGTCGTTTCAGGCTCCGGCCCTTTCATCCAGGCTGGCACCCAGCGCGTATCCCGCATTTTTCCCTCAGCCAGTTCAGCAGCATCCCCCTTCTTCATTTTCGCCGCGTCAGCAGCCGCGCCTGTAAACCCGGCCTCAGTCAGTGCATCGATAATCTGTGTATGCTTCAGGTCAGCGAAGAAATTCGCCTTTGTCGGTTGCCACCAGTCACGCATGTGGAAGCCAATGGCGTTTTCCAGTGAGTCCAGGCGGCTATCAGAGGTGCGCTGATATTCACGCGTCTGTACCCCGTCAACCGAACAGGCGACACAGAACGCCATCAGTGACATAAGCGTTTCACCGCTCAGATTGAAAAAGGCAGTGAAGTCTTTTTTCCACTCAGGCGGCAGCAGGGCTGCCAGACGGGCCTTTTCCTGCATCAGGGCAGTAAAGCCCGGGCCTTTGTCACCGGACGGGGCATTCTGCGTCAGGCTGTAGTGCGGTACGGTTACGCGGATGCCAAACGGGTTGCCATAATGTGAGCCGGAGGTGAATACGTCAGTGCAAAGCTGCCAGACCAGAAGGGAAACGGCCTTTTTCTGCTGCTGCATCAGCGCAGCCTGCACGGCAAGGGTGCGTTCAGAGGACATTTTGGTGAGCAGCGGCAGACTGATACCCTCAGCCGCATCCGGCTTTTTATCCATCCAAATCGGGCTGACTTCAGGGGCGGCAGACTGTGCGCCCTGCTCTGTTTCGCTGCTTTCTTCATCCTGCAGATCGGCAACCCGCACAACACCGCGCTGCACACAGAGTTCACCGTATTTATCGAACCCGGCCACCACGCCCGACATGGCGCGGATTTCCGGGGTCCAGGCGCGGATCAGCGCAGCTTTTTCGATAATGTCAATTTCATCACTGGCGGCGCTGTAGCCCTCGTCGTCGGCGCTTTGCGCACATTCGTCGGCCTTCTGATACAGATCATCGATGCGGCTTTCTTCATCACCGATGTACACAGGCTCTGGCTCGTCAGTCAGCTGATACGTCAGTGCATCCCTGTGCGGGTAAAGCGAACTCAGCTGGCCCATGCTCCATTTCCAGCCTTCGCTTTCCTGAATGTCCTGCGCCATTGCGGTCAGCTTCTGCACGGTCAGAATTTCCAGCAGCACCGAGTCAGCCGTTCCCTCACCCTCCTGCTGACTGAAGAGGTCTTCACGCACGACACCGCCTGCTGCCTCATACGCCTCACGACCTACGAAAAGAAAGCGCTTATCAGTGATCGAGATTTCTTTATCGGTAATGAGTTTTCGCAGCATGGTGACCGGCAGGTTAGGCCAGGAAGCTTTCACCTCTTCGTAGATACGCACCTGACGGGCCTGATCGTCTTCAAGGCAGAGCGTCTGGCACTGCTCAACAGTCAGCTGATCGTCTGCCAGCAGCTTAAGCAGTGATGGTGCAAGGTTTGCGAGTTTCAGCATGCGCTGAACATGGCGGGTGCTGTAGCCCATTTCGGCACCAATCTGCTCGGGGGTTTTACCCTGATAAGCGAGGGTAACGAAGCTGGCAATCTGTTCTGCAGCATGCATATCGCTGCGCTGCGCATTCTCGATGTAGGAAACCAGTACGGCCATCTCTGCGGAGACGCGCTTGAAAGGCACCGGGTAATCGGGGGTCAGAAACTGCTGTGAAAGCAGCAGATTCAGGGCGGTAAGGCGTTTGCCTCCTGCGGCCACCGCCAGTTCGCCGTCCGGCAGTTCATGGGCGACCAGATTCTGTAACAGGCCGACCGACTTAATGGTTGCCGCCATGCTTTCAACGCTTTCAGCTGAATAGGGGATGGTGCGGACATTAAGCAGCGACATCACAAACGCTGACAGGGGCGCGTGTTCAACCGGCGCGGCTTCAAGCGCCGCTTTTACTGCCGCCTGATCGGCCCCGGTCACTTTTGCGGTGCTGGTTTTCTTTGCTGCTTTTGATTTAGACTCTGTTACTGACATCGTTAGTTCCTCATTGGATTAATGGCTGTCACGCCCTGCGGAGTGACTGCTCCGCAGGGCACCTTTTAACTGCTTACTGCGCTTTGCGAATACCGTAATCACCGATATAACGGTTCAGCCAGTAACCCGCATTTGATTCAAAATTCCATGCCCGCCAGACCAAATCGCCGTCCCTGCGCACGACAAGGCGAAAATGCGTACCCTGATCGTCTTCGATAGCAACATTGGTGTACTGCGCGGCGACTGCCGTCGCCTGCTCACGCGTATAGGTGTCATCCGGTAAGCGCACAACTGCTGGCTGTTCCACTGAAATCTCCTGATTGTGTTTGCCCTTAAAACCCTCACCCGTTGAGTTGCCGGGGCCGCGGTCTTGACGTTTTGCGGGGAACTGCTGCTTTCTCCCCAGGTTGTAACCTTCACCCGTTTGAGAGCCGTTCGCCGCAAAGGGCGTAACGAGCACGGGCCGGTGCAGATGTCCGGGAGCGAGCGGAAAAATTTTTGGCCACATAAAAAATTTTCCGGCGAGAGGCTTCAGCCGTCCCTGGACAGCCAGGCGGTTTGTGCTTGTCTCAGCCCCGGCGAAAGGACTCAGACGGGCGAAACAACCCATGAGGAAAGCAGGAACCCGCCGCAACGGTGTGACGCGCGGGCGCGAAACAGCGTTGCCCCTTACATCCCGCCGTGTGTGGTGGCGGGATGCAGGGAGCGCCGTTTACGGCGAGACTGAGCGGCGCAGCCGGAACGGCTGCTGCGAGCGGAAGGTGTTGCGTCAGGATGGAAACCCGTTGCCCCGGAACGGGGCCGGGCAGAGACGGTTTGCCGGCTCTGTGCGAAGCATGACAGCCGACAGGACGCCCGGTGAGACAAAGAACTGTCTGCAAGTAACGGGTGAAACCAGAAGCACTGCGTGCAAACTATGCGGAAAAGTCCTGAAAAAATGGCAGTGAAAGCCGGTTTGATGAATCACGTAATCAAAGGCGGAGCGGTGGCTGCGCCGTCAGGCGCAGGTCCTGCCGCCCCGCCGCCGCAGGCGAAGGTTTTTCGGCGGGCTGACAGGCGGCCGGAACCGCCTGAATCTTTCGGCTGACCTCTACCCCCTCTGCAAAATAAAATGGCTGCCGAGATAAACAGCACTCTGACAGGTCATGAAATAACAAATTTCGTCTACGATCTCTTCCGTTCTTAGCTCTCTCTGGCCACTGCTACGGCGGCGGTCGTTAATCACGGCTTTATACTGGCGAAGGATGTCGCGGGTTTGCGGTGTCAGTTTCATTTTTTCTCCTTTACGGCAGGGCTATACCCTGCCGGCGTCATCAGTTGCTGAATACAAAGCCGTCGTGCAGCACATACCCGCTGCTGAACAGGTCACGGGCATAGGCCTCATAGTCGAAATAAAAGCGCAGCGGCTCCGGTACGTCATTCAGCAGGCCGCTATCTTCAATCTGCTCATATGCATAATCTTCCTCACTTTCCGCCCTCCCCCTGTACGCATCATCAAACGCGTCGAAATCGCACCCGCCGGAATAATCCGCCCAGGCAACAAAGGCGTCTTCCCTGCCCTCTTTTTTCGCCCGCTTCCACGCCGCGATGAAATCCCAGTCGATAAACGATTCAGACACGAATTTAGACGGAATACCCTCCCAGTCCTGAAACATAAATTCAGGATCTTCTTCAGAGGCGTGGAGTTCGCGACACGCGTCGTGAAACGCGTTCTTTTCCTCAAAGTCTGTGAGATCAAACCACTTCCCGAAAATGCTGCCGCAGTTGTATTTATGGTAAGTACCGACGTATACCGCTGGTCCGCTAAATGTCATAAGAAATCCTCCACAGTCAAAGTAATCACAGTTCCGGCCTGTGCCGTGCCTGCATGACAGCCCGGCGGACAGCGGAGTGTTCAGGAGCGACGCCGCAGGCCGCAGCGCAAGCGATCGGAGGCGGAATTACGCACGGCGGTGACGCGAAGAATGAGCGGAAGCGCGACGGAGAGAGTGCGAACGGGCGAGGACGGCGAGCGCAGCGATCTCTTGAACACGCAGCGGCCGGGCTAAAGTGAAGGCACGGCACTGGCCGTTACGCGCAAGGAGCCTTATCGTCCGCACGCCGCCGGCGTGCATAAACGGCGGAGCGCGGCGACATCATTATTCATTGGGCGGGTAAATTCCGGGCCGATCTGCCCGGACGGAACGGTTTATGCTGCGCGTGCCGGGCGCATTGCGCTTAATCTGCGTAACCCTGCCGCGTGGTACTCTTCGAGCAGCTCGATGCCTATCCATCGACGGCCGGATTCTTCTGCCGCGACACAGGTTGAGCCGCTGCCTGCAAAGGGATCAAGCACAATGGCGCGCGGCCGCGTGAATGATTCAATGAGCGGGCGGAGAATACTGACCGGCTTTTCGGTCGGATGATGACGGTTTCCCGTGTACTGCCAGGGTATAACATCGGATAACGGCTGTGCCGGCAGCTCGGGACGGCCTTTGGCCAGCAGATACGCATTTTCGTGCTGATAGCCCACGAACGCGGATTTGGACGAATAGGGTTTGGTAAATACAAGGTGCCCGACCACACGGAAGCCGGCCGCTTTCCATGCCGGCATAAATACATCCACGCGGTTCCAGCCGTAAAAGCTTACGGCCAGACTGTCATTTTTCAGTACCCGGTACATTTCGCGGCTTGCCGGCAGCACCCACTCGTCCGTTTTATCGTTGGCAATTGAGCGCCCTGACCGATCCTTAAACCCGACCAGGTATGGCGGATCGGTCAGGATAAAATCCACAGCACAGGAGGGGAAACCGGCCATTACTGTGGTGGAATCGCCCAGGATAAAACGTGACATATGCAGCTCCTCATCTGATGGAGGCGCCGGAAGTGGCGCCGTGGCCATCACACAGACGGGCGCAAAGCGTGACGGACACGGGCGGCAGCGGAAGCCGCACGCGCCGCCGGGGCGGGCTGAATGCCCCGCGCCCGGAGGGGAACGGGTGAGCATGCAGGCGTAGCGTTACCCTTGACCGGCGCGCAGCCCGGCTACAGTGAGGACACGGCGGGGATTTCAATCGTGTACGCCCGGAGAGCGGACACGGTAAAAGCTGAGCGCAGCGAAAACCTTATTGAGTGTGCATAACGACGTCCGGCCTCATCTAAGTGGGCCGATTTGGCCGACAATGATTTTACCGAATGCCCGGAGAAGGGCGTAAAAAAACCGCCTTGCGGCGACTTGTCTGATTTATGCCTTAAATCCATACCGCAAAGAATATTGCTACCCCTGAAAACATAAGTGCTACTTTAATAGCCGTACGTGCCTGCTGTTCTTTCGCAGCGATGCTAGCTTTCAGGTTGGTTTCCATATCCGTTTCTGGAGATGCTGATGGATCATCAATCCACAACTTGTCACGGAGCAGCTCTTCCGTAAGCCTTATATCGTTTTTAATGAAAAGTAAATAAATCCACAAAATCACAGCGATTATTATCGGGATTGCTATGCGGATATTTTCAAACATAGTTGCAGCCTGATCCATAGACTTTCCTTTTTTGTCTTCGGAACACAGGTGAGTGCTTTCAGTGCCCATCTCGGGCAGCATCTGCAGCCCGCCCGGGGAACAATTAACGCGGGTCGATCAGATCGACCACCATGGACAGTATCTCGTCCATAATGTGTGGCTCAACCGTGGCGGCATAGCTCGCCCTGCGCGCCGCCAGATCAAGTGAGCGCAGCTGATAGCATAATGCCACGCCGGTAACCTTGCCGGTGTCCGTGCTGTTACCGTCCAGGTAGACGGTTACACCCTTCGAGCGTGATGCGCCGCCACCACTTGTCACCGGCACGCAGACAGCCGTTCCGAGTGCCGCGACCAGCTCCCGCGGCGAAATAACCAGGTAGTAATGCGGTCCCTTAAACTCGCGACCTTCCACCGGATCACCATTAACATGCCAGATTTCGCCCTTCTGCGGCACCCTTCTTGAAACCATCAGATAAGCTCCCTGCCCTGCGGCGCATCTCTCAGGCCGTCAGCTGTTTCTTCGTTGTAGCTCTGGATTTCCTCCTGCTCGATACCAGCCAGCAACTGCGAAACGGTCCGTCGACCGCGAGGCACTCGCGCGACAGGTGCTATGTTTACGGTTTCGCCCTCTGCAGTCACGTCAAGCTCGATGCCGACCGTCCAGCCAGCCCTTACTGCAATCTCGCTCGGGATAGTCAGCACGACTGCCCCGCCCTGCTGACGAAGTCTTGTTGATGCCATAGTTCCTCCGGAGTGTCACTTAGTTACACATACTTTATCACAGAGTGACACTAAGTCACACTTTAAGCTGTTATTTATTCCTCTTTCTTTACCGTCAGGAGCACAAAACTGTCGCGTGATCGTCATGCTCATGACCAGTTGCGGTACTGCCCGGAGTAAAACAGGCCAAGCCACACATCTTTCTGCCCTGAACGTGCAACCGTAACGCTCGCCGCAGGCGCGGCTGAGGCGTACCGCAGCGTAGCGAGGAACGAACAGCAGCGCCGAGGAAGCGTAATGGCATCGGTAGCCAACATGATCTGCGTTCACTCCACTCCCGGCATTTAGCCCCCTGAAGGCCCCTCCGGGCCGGCTTATTTGATGCTGCAGGTTCTCCCGCCCGCATCTTTACAGCGGGCGACTGGTAAAATTGCCGCAGCCAGATTACTGTATATAAAAACAGTTATAATTTTCAGGCATACCTATGAGCGCTTCTTTCACAATACAGTTAGCGGCTGATGAGCCGCAGGAAATGTCACTACCACTCTTTCTTGAGCGGGTCCCGGCTGGTTTCCCTTCCCCTGCTCAGGACTATGTTGAGTCAGAACTCAACCTGCACCAGTACTGCGTAAGACATCCTGCAGCAACATTTTTTCTCCGGGCCTCCGGAAGCAGTATGGCCAGCGCCGGCATGAAGGATGGCGACCTGCTGGTAATCGATCGTGCAGTCACGCCTGACCATGGTGACATCATTGTGGCCACAGCTGATGGTGAGTTTATTGTCCGGCAGCTGCAGCTGCGGCCCCGCCTTGCGCTGCGATCGCTCAATCCTCCCCATCAGGCCATTTATGTTAACCCGGACGAGCTTGATGTCTTTGGCGTAGTCACCCATTTCATTCATAGCACCCGGGGAAAATGATGTTTGCCCTGGCTGACGTGAACAGCTTCTATGCCTCCTGCGAACAGGTTTTCCGCCCGGATCTTAAAGGGCAGCCTGTGGTAGTTGCTTCAAATAATGATGGTTGCGTTATCGCCAGAAACAAAGAGGCTAAGGCGCTGGGTATAAAAATGGGAGAGCCCTGGTTCAAACTGCGTGAAAGAGGATTTTCAAGTAAGGTTCATTGTTTTTCAAGTAATTACGCGCTCTAGTAAGTTAAGTGGAATGCAACATTGACTGGGTAAACTTTGAGTAGCAATGCTGCTGTCAGAGGTAAACACAATGATGATTCCACCAAATGAGGACGTTCTGGTACTGGCGGAGCGCTGGCTGAAACTGCTGTCCGACCTGGGCAGGGCTCAGGCCACACTCTCCGCCTACCGCAGTGCCCTCAGCCATTATTTTGCGTTCTGCAGCCAGAACAGCATTGAACCTGAAAAGGCCCGGTTTGAAGACCTGGCCGCCTACATCAGCCCTCAGCTACCCGGCATGCCTTTTCCCGCGGCCAGCGCCACGCTCCAGCTGCGCCTTTCTGCGATCCGTCTCTGGTATGACTTTCTGGTTTATCAGGATATCTGCAGTCTCAACCCGTTACCCCGTTCGGGTTTGCCGGGGAGCGCTTATACGGGACGCGGTCTGGTTCCCCGTATCACACGTCTGCCCGTTATTCCTGATGATGAGCAATGGCTCAGATTCCTGATGCATGTCTCTGCCGCCTCCCTGCGTGACAGATTGATGCTAGCCCTGGCGTATTACGGTGCGCTTCGTCGCGCAGAAGTAGCCTCCCTCATGCTTGAAGATATTGATCCTGCTCATCGTCTGATTCGTGTTCGCGCCGAAACGACGAAAAACAGGCGGGAAAGGATAGTCTGCTACAGTTCCGCCGTAACACCGGTGCTGGCAAATCATTTCCGGCAGTTACGGCTCGCGGGTTACCGAGAAGGTGCATTGTTTCGCTCGGCTTCTGATCGTAACCACGGTGCCCCCCTGTCTTTCTGGAACTGGAGTAAAACCGTCCGGAAATGGGCACTTGATGCCGGCCTTCCACAAATCACCACACATACCTTCCGCCATCTTCGTCTGACGCACCTGGCACGCTTTGGATGGAAACTCCATGAACTAGCCGCATACGCAGGACACCGCGATCCGCGTACTACCCAGATTTACATCCATCTTTCAGGTTCTGATTTGGCTGGTCGGATGGCCGCTGCAGTAGCTGAAATTGATCGAAAAGTTGCCGGCCTTATTTTTCAGACGGAGACTCGCTGATGAAAGAAGAAGTAATCATTTGTACTTATAGCCCCTTTGAACGTACAGATTATCAGCTGAATGATGTGCTCACTGCTGAAGAACGGGCAGCGCTAAGTACAGGCCATCGCAGATCAGCCGCTCTCGAACAGCCGGATTCTTTGTCATTGTTACTGATGCCTTTGCAGGATATTGCCACTCGCAGTGGAACCAGTGACAGGCTGATCAGAATCATAATTCTTTCCGTTCTGGCAGAAACACACCGGACAGGGAAACCCTGCTGGCAGTGGCCGCAGGAAAAATGGATCTCTCTGTTACAGCAGCATGAATCAGGCAGGCCGCTGCTTGCCGCTTTTGCCTTTCATCTTGGCCCATTTTCTTCTCCGTTCAGTTTGCCGCATCAGGGCACGCCGTCGCTGTATGCCCGAGCCATTTTTGGACAGAACATTTTCAGTCAGGAGCTCAGCCGTCTGACTGAAGTTCTGGTTTCGCTTGGTTATAAAAGTCAGAACCAGAAAAATGCTCTGTCAGCCATACTCGGCGTACTGATGCTGATTAATAACAATCCTCAACTTGAAAGCTTTACGATCGATCTGCTGTGGCGGGCGCAGAATTATCACGACCGGGGAATAGCAAAAACAGCTGGCAGGGTTTCACACGCACTTGCCGCAATGGGCATCATAAAAAATTCTGTGCGTATGCGGAATTATAAAGAATGGCATGAAAAACCCACGCAAGGTATCGCGGCAGACTGGGTCAGGTGGTGCCGGAAATGGAGGGATACGTCAGTGCTTCGCCCCCGATCGCGGGAGAACCAGTACAGTTTTATTCTCCGCTGTGGGCTGTGGCTTGCCCGTGAATATCCGGATATCCACGAACCGGCCGACTGGACAATGGAAACCTGTGCCAGCTTTATTGCGGCAGTTGGACGAATGAAGGTGGGCGAGCTGTCACTGGGCACTGAAGGAGGTGCCCGGCAATCTGCCCGGATAGGTGAGCCCTTGCTGCCGAATTCCCGTAGTGGATTTGTTTATGCGGTTCTCCGTTTCATGATCGATTATGAAAACTGGGGCTGGGGGCGACTGAAATTCAGTCCGGCACGACATCTCTCTACGCCTGGCACTCCACTGTTCCGTCAGAGTGTAAATCCCCGCGTCATTGATGATCCGGTCTGGCTGAAGCTGATCTGGGCAAGCCTCAATCTGCGCCATGAAGATCTCCTGAGTGACATTCACTATCCTCTGTCCATGTTGCAGGCGATGGCCGTTATCTGGACACATGCCGGGCTGCGCCAGAACGAGTTAATGCGTCTTACTGCTGGCTGCATCACTCTGCAGGTGGATGATATCAGGCGGGAGGATGGCAACATCATTCCGGCAGGAACGCTTTGCTACCTCAGCGTACCGGCAGGAAAAACGTCTAAAGCCTTTGTAAAACCTATCTCTGCCGTCGTGAAAAAGTACGTTGATATCTGGCTCAGCGAACGTCCACAGGAACAGGCAGCTCTTACGGATGAGCGTACCGGTGAAAAAGTCCGCTTCCTGTTTCAGTTTCGGGGCAAACCTGTCGGCAGGGATGTCATAAACCGGACTGTCATCCCGGTTCTCTGTGCCAGAGCGGGTGTGCCTGCGCAAGACAGCCGGGGGCCAATTACCAGCCATCGGGGGCGCGCTTCAGCAGTTACAGCCCTGGCCAGTGTTCCACAGGGCATGACTTTGTATGAGCTGATGCAGTGGTCAGGTCATTCTACGCCTCAGTCCACCATGCATTATATTCGTATACGTCCTACCCAGCTGGCTGCGTCTTTTGTGAAGGCGGACCGGGTGGCGCATATGATGAGCGTGCTAATCGATCATGATCCGGAGGCTGTCAGCCTGACCGGACCGGCAACCTATTACGATTTAGGGGATTCTTTCTGTACGAACCCATTCTGGAGCAGCTGCCCTCACCGTATGGCCTGTATCGGGTGCGATTTTAACCTACCTAAAGAAAGCGCCAGAGGCCTGCTGCTGGAAAGTAAGGCTTCAGTGAAGCGTTATCTGGAGGAAGTTCCTCTGACTGCTGACGAGCAAGAAATTGTCGTTAACGATATGGAAAAACTGGATTATGCATTGAAAAAACAGTAAGGCACCCTGTTTCGCCCCGGAGAAGCATTTTGCCTGAATGGACCCGGGGCGAAGGTTCAGACAGGTTATATTACTTTCTCATTAAAGATTCCCAGAGGTCCTCCGCCAGAAACCTGCTTTACGTTAACAGACCCCAAAGCGGAAGATGATTATTTTTTCAGCCACGTTTCCATATGCTCAATTTCACCTTTTTGCGCTTTGATAATGTCCTCTGCCATCTTCTTCATTTCCGGATCTTTCCCGTATTTCAGTTCCGTTTCGGCCATGGCAATAGCCCCTTTGTGGTGCTCAATCATGCCCCTGGCAAACGCTCTGTCAGCATCCTGCTCCTTCATGGCATTCATCATGCCGCTGTGCATCTTTTGCATACCAGACATGTACTCTTTTGAAGCCGGGGACATATTCATATCCTGGGACATCTTTGAGTCCGGCTGCTGTGCTATAACGGCAGCCGGCAGGGCAAAAATCAGTGAAGCAAAAACAAATTGCGTTTTTTTCATAACGTCACTCCTTCATGTATTGGATTCAGACTTCAGATTTTCCCGATATCCTTTAATGTGCCGGGAAACCTATTACTGATACTAAGGCAGTACAAGACCATGAAAATTGCCGACCTGCCGGTAAAACGTTAAAACACCTCCCGGGGAGCCGGCATCATTGCCGTGAACGTAATTACATTATCGTTCATGGAAACCTGCAGATCGCCCTCATGAGCCAGTAAAACAGAACGGGTGATGGACAGCCCCAGTCCGGCACCGTCCGTATTATGCTGACGGGAAGCGTCGCCCCGGTAAAAGCGGTCAAAAAGCCGGTTCAGACTATCCCGGTTGATATTTTCTGTGGGGTTAGAGATATGTATAAAAACCCTGCCGGCGTGGTGTTCAGCCAGCACATTAATAGCTGATCCCGGTAATGAATATTTTATGGCGTTAGTTATCAGATTACTCATTGCACGACGCAGCATCAGGCGATCGCCTCTGACAACTGCCTCCCCCTGCAGAGAAAGCGTTTTACCGCTGTCACCGGCAAGCGGTTCAAAAAAATCGAGGAGTTCTTCCAGCTCTGCGTTTAACGAAACGTCCTGTTTCTCCAGAGGCATCAGCCCGTTTTCAGATTTAGCCAGGAAAAGCATATCACTGCTCATTCTGGCGAGCCGGCTCAGCTCTTCCAGATTTGAAAAAAGTACCTCACGGTAACTTTCGGCATCACGTTCACGGGACAGCGCAACCTGAGTCTGCATCATCAGATTACTGACAGGGGTACGCAGTTCATGCGCGATATCCGAAGAGAACTCAGACAGACGACAGAATGAATCTTCCAGCCGTTCAAGCATGCTGTTAAATTCAGCTACTGTTACCTTTAGTTCGGCTGGCAGATTATGGCCAGGGAGACGTTTGCTCAGGCTGTTAATCGTAATTGCTGAGGCAAGCCGGTTTATTTCATTCAGAGGCCTGAGTCCCATCCGGGTGACGAGCCATCCCAGAAAAACGGAGATAAATATCAGGGCGACATTAAACCAGACCAGCCATCTTTTAAGCTGACCGATAAACTCATCATGAAGGCTGGTATCATAGGCGGCCGTAATCAGTACATCGTTTAGTTTTCCTGCGCTCTTAGCATTAATTTTTCTGACCATAACGTTATAACGCCAGCTATCTTCCTCTACCGTCTGCATAATACCCGGACGGGTAGCTTCGTCGCTAAAGCGCTCATAAGGCACCAAAAAACCGGGTGATGAATAGTCGGCCAGCATCTGGTTATCGGTTGTTTTAACGGAAAGATAAAGTCCGCTGTGACCAACCATGGCATCCGAAAGCTTTCGTGCAAGCGATGCGCTGTCGAGCTTTCCGGCGTGCACCTCGCCCTCAAGAAGCTCTGTGGCAAGTTCAAGCTTTCCGGTCAGCAATGTGGCATCCTGATGACGAAAATAACTGCTGAGGGCGGCTACAAGCAGCACACTCGAAAGAAGCCAGACGGACATCATCACGCCGGCAAAGATTATGCTCAGTCGTGATGTCAGGGACCAGTTACGCTTCACTCTTCCCGTATCTCCAGCACATATCCGATACCCCGTACCGTGTGAATAAGCTTTGGTGTAAAGTCATCATCCACCTTACTGCGAAGTCGTCTGACGGCCACATCAATCACATTGGTATCGCTTTCAAAATTGATATTCCAGACCAGAGATGAAAGCAGGCTCCTTGGCAGCACCTCTCCGGTCCGCTGTAACAGTAGCTCAAGCAGCACAAATTCTTTAGCAGACAAGTGTATCTTTTTGCCGGAACGGCTCACACTCCGGCGGGTGACATCCATAACCAAATCAGCAATGCGGTGCGTACCGGACGTTTGCGTACGGTTGCGTCTGAGCAGGGTGCGGATACGCGCCAGGAGCTCGGCAAAATCAAAGGGTTTGAGCAGATAGTCATCCGCGCCAAGATCGAGACCTTTAATCTTTTCACTGACGTTATCCCGGGCAGTCAGAAACAGCACGGGCTCTTCGTGCCGGGCCATACGCATCTGCTGAAGAATATCCCAGCCGTCCATTGAGGGCAGCATTACATCCAGAATAATGAGATCATAATGCTGTCGCAGGATATGCTCCAGTCCCTGACGCCCGTCGTTTACAAGGGTTACATCATATCCCGCTTCCAGAAGCCCCTGTTTCAGGTAGGTACCGGTTTTCAGTTCATCCTCAACGATCAGCATAGTGGTCATGGGCAGCTTTCCTGCAGGCTACGGTTAGTCGTTATTCCATACCGGTACCCGGCGATAGCGTGCCCAGCCAGGCGACGGTTGCCAGTATCAGTACCGAAACAGTAAATTCCGTGATAATGCTTTTACGCATCAGGTAAATACCCATCTTATATTGGCCCTGAAGCAGGGCCGTTTCCAGTCGCGGTGTAAGCCGGAAGCGATTGGCGGCGGCCAGCAGCAGCATAAGAAAAAACAGAACAGTTTTTACCAGCAGCAGCAGACCATAGTCACTGCCCGGTAGGGTACTCAGAGGCTTTTCAACGATAAATACGAAGTTAACTACGGCGGTGATGACAATGCTCAGCACAATGATCGTGCCGGCACGGGCAAAACCCGACAACGCTGCGGCCAGCTGGCTGGCATAGACAGCCTTTTCAGCCTTTTTGATGCATAAGAGCAGAGTAAAAGCCGCCAGTGCACCGATCCAGGCCCCGGCCGCTGTCAGATGAATGATATCGCTCAGAAGATGAAGATAGTAGCTGATGCCGTCATTCATTGCCGCATGCCCGCCCCATGCCAGTGTAGCAAGTGCTATACCGCCGGACAGGGTAAGCACATAACGTGACAGCCCGACATGCCTGAGCCGCAGGCCAAGCCCGATAAACGCCATGACCAGTGCAGCGAAGCGGATAACCCAGCTCATGCCCACTGCAGTTTCCCCGACAACCATCTCCATAATATGGAGAGTCAGTTCGCCGGGATCACTGACGCCACTCATGGCCTGAGCGACAAGCAGCATATTTGCAAGGGACAAAACCATGCCAGCAGAGATGAGCGTAAAAAAGAACGACCAGACGCTGAACAACGATACCGATTTCTTCAATACTCCCTTTACCCCATAAATTTCGAATAAAGGCAGGCCAAAAAGAAGCATAAGATCAAGGTAAAGAAAAAAACGGATGATAATAAAAGTCTGATCGTTCATGGTATTACTTCACGCTGAAACTGTAGTTGCCGGTCCGGGGGTGAGTATCAGAAGATACCGCCCGCCATTCCACTTTATAGGTTCCTGCAGGCAGAGTTTTTGCCGGTGTGATAATCATCGTTTTCGGATCGCTGCCCGCTGAGACTTTAGCCGCAACCGGCATTGGCGCATGAGAAGACATGCCCGGCATGGCGGTCATTACAAGACGGGCACCGGAAAATTTCGTTACCAGATTTTCGGTGAAATGCAGTTCCAGTTTAGACGGTGCCGTTATCTGAGACTTATCAGCAGGGACAGCAGACGCCAGTTCCGGATGCGCCTGTGCAGCAAAAGCCGCGCCAGAAGCAATTAAAGCGAAGAAATATTTGGCAGATGAATGTTTCATAATAATACCTGTTTTGTTTGAATTAACTGCATCAGAACCACATGCGAGCCCCGAGGAGGAAGCGCACTTCATTATCTTTTTCACCTTCACGGGCAGCCATATCAGCAGTATTGCCATAGAGCTGGCTCCACGAAACCCCCACGTAAGGTGCAAATTCTCTTTTCACTTCATAGCGAAGGCGAAGAGCAAGTTCGGTACTGGAAAGGCCTTTACCGGTTTCCCGTGCCTCATCATCTTTCCCGTAAATATTCGCCTCAAAGGAAGGTTGCAGGATCAGGCGATTGGTCAGCAGCACATCGTATTCGGCTTCCAGCCTGAGCGCTGTCCGTCCCTGCTCGCCGGCAAACGCAGTCAGCTCACTTTCAAAGTTGTACAACGCCATGCCCTGAAAACCAGCAGCCAGCCAGGTTTGCGGTTTTCCGGGCCTGAAATCCTGCCGGGCACCGGCAACCACGTCCCACCAGGGTGTCAGAGCATGTCCCCATAAAGCCTGAACTTCTGCGGATTCGGCTTTACCTCGGGTGGTTTCACCTTCGCTACGTAACCAGAGTCGATTGATATCCCCGCCAGCCCAGCCGCTTACATCCCAGCTGAAGCCACCCGGATCGTTGTTTTTTTGCCATTCAAGCTGATCGGCAAGCACAAAGTAATTTATGCTGTTGTCATGAACCTTATGCCCATGTACGTCCGGGAATGCTGCCTTACGGTCCGCCTCCGTAACCGGCGGAATGGGTGTACGGCTTTCTGCTGGCGCCGCGGGCTGCATGGATTCCATACCCTCCATACCGGATGTCCCAGGCGTCATTCCTTCCATAGACGCATGATCCATTCCCTGCATAGCAGAATGGTCCATGCCTGACATATCATGCTGTTGTAAATTGTCAGATGGTCCCGTAGGTGCTGCAAACGCGGGCATCACGATCGCTCCGGCAAACGCAGTGCAGGCCAGCAAACCTGCAGCGGAACGTGAAAAATACTTTGTCATATCATTCCATCCTGAAACTGACATTATCGCTACCTCACTCTGTAACCCGGACTTCACGAAACATGCCGGTTTCCATATGGAAAAGAAGATGACAGTGATAAGCCCACCGCCCGAGTGCATCGGCAGTCACCCGATAGCTTCGGCGGGTACCCGGAGGCATATCGATAGTGTGTTTGCGTACCAGGAAATTACCGTCCTCATCCTCCAGATCGCTCCACATACCATGCAGGTGAATGGGGTGCGTCATCATCGTGTCGTTAACCAGCACCACACGCACGCGTTCGCCATATCGCAACGTAACCGGTTCTGAATCGGAGAATTTAATACCGTTGAATGACCAGGCGAATTTTTCCATATGTCCGGTGAGATGTAGCTCGATGGTACGCGATGGCTCACGCCCGTCCGGATCGTCAAATGTGCTTTTCAGATCGGCATACGTAAGGACTTTTCTGCCGTTATTGCGCAGACCAATGCCCGGGTCACTTAATTTAGGCGCCGGCATCATGGCCTGCATATCAACCAGAGGATTGTCTGTTTCAGATGCAGGATGTTTCTGCATGTCCCCCATGCCACTCATACTGCCGTGATCCATCCCGGCCATGGCGCTATGGTCCATTTCCGGCATACTTTCTGCTGCTCCGGAGACACCAGAGCCATCCATAGCCTGCATAGCATTACCATCCATGCCCGTCATGGTGTCGTTATTCATGCTCTGCATCTGGCTGTGATCCATATCGCCCATGCTGCCATGATCCATGCCGCCCATACCCATATCGTCCATAGTCAGCCAGGGGCGAGGATCGGGAGCCGGTACCGGAGCATAAAGCCCTTCACGGACAGCCAGCGTGCCGCGAGCGTAGCCGCTTCTGTCCATAGACTGCGCGAAAATAGTGTAGGCATCTTCAGCCGGCTCCACGATTACATCGTAAGTTTCGGCCACAGCGATGCGGAACTCGTCAACAGCAACAGGCGTGACATACTGGCCATCAGCCGCCACGACCGTCATTTTCAGCCCCGGAATGCGCACATCAAAGTAGGTCATGGCGGAACCGTTAATGAAACGCAGGCGTACCTTCTCGCCTTTACGGAACAGCCCTGTCCAGTTTTTTCCAGGGCCCTGCCCGTTCATGAGATAGGTATATGTGGCACCACTGACGTCAGCCAGATCCGTCGGATTCATCTTCATTTCCGCCCACATTTTCCGATCGGACAACGTACTGCCTAGACCTTTTTCCCTGGCGTCACGGAAAAAGTCAGAAACGGTAGGTTTCGCAAAGTTGTAATAATCGGACTGCTTTTTCAGTTTGGCGAGAATGTCTGATGCTTTTTCATCAGACCAGTCGGTAAGCATGACTATGTGTTCGCTGTCCCAGACAAACGGTTCTGGTTCAGCTGCATCAATAATAATCGGGCCATAGACACCTTCCTGCTCCTGCAGGCCGGAATGGCTGTGATACCAGTATGTACCGTTCTGCTTTATCTTAAAGGAGTAAACATAGGTATCGTCCGGCTCAATACCATGAAAACTCAGTCCCGGTACGCCATCCATATTCGCCGGCAGAAGAATGCCATGCCAGTGAATTGATGTCGGTTCAGAAAGGCGATTTTTAACTCTTAATGTAACGGTATCGCCTTCTTTCCAGCGCAACAGAGGGCCTGGCAGGCCGGCATTAATGGTTTTTGCATACCGGGTTTTACCGGTGATATTTAGCGGCGTCTCGCCAATAAACAGATCAAAGTCTGTGCCGGTAAGTGTGCGGGACTGCATCAGGCTTACCGCCGAGAATGCATCGAATGTTCGCAGGCCCAGTCCGCCCACAATGCCAGCGGCAGTGATCCCTTTAATGAAATTACGTCGTGAACTTTTAAGCTGCATGACTGAACTCCGGCAATTTCTGTTATCCCGGGAGAATGGCTCTCTCCGCTCCGGAAGCACAAGCCGTGCTTACCGTTCAGGATGAAAAATTTTTTGTTACCGGAAAGCTACCACAGCTACAGACTTTGTGTGATTACAATTGTGTAATGTTGGAACGCACTGTTTATAAATTACATTTCTGTCATTTTTCGCCGTAACGTTTTTTCTTCTGTACGATGAACATCACTAAGGCCACAGGTAAACTCGGCCGGTAATTGTTTATTCTTATTTTACATTCAACGTTAAGGACTGCCACCATGAAAAAAGTAAAGCTTATCCCTCTTGTGATCCTGATTTCCGCTTCGTCTGCATGGGCACAGCAGCATCCTGAAACAGCACTAGATAACACTGATAACCGTGTTTCTGTCTCTGCGATGAATGAGCATGAACGTGCCATTCTTGCGCATGAGAGCATGGATAATGCAAACTCAGCTGCGCATCAGAGCATTATCGATATGCACCGTAAAATGATGCTGGAAGAGAAATAACGGATAGTATGTGGACAGAAAATTCGCCCGGAGTTTTCTGTTCTTCTTTGCCACTGCATCCGGGATGTGTTGTGTATTACCCTCATCATTAATGTATTCCCGGTAAATCTTCTTTCAGGCTGATTTCAGCCGGCCCGCTGAATGTGGCGGGCTACTTTTTTATATTTTAAACATTCTGTTTAACGTAACCCCCAGTTTGCTCAACGTGCATTAAGGTGTAACTATAGTTCCCTTTTTTCACCCGGTTCAGGTCTTGTCTGCCAGCTAATCGCCCTAACCTGCACTGCAATCTGCGATTTATCTTCAGGTTATGCCTGAAAGGCCTCATGTTGAAACGGTAGAAAGCATCACAATGAATATACAACCGCTTACAGGATATCATCAGAGCCTATAGATTTTGTAAGTCAGTTTTTTACATTTCATGTCGTATACGCCGCTATTATGTATAATGAAAAACTCTAAACCGTTCAGAAAGGTGTGCTCTTGCTTTAGCCGTGAATATTTAAAATAATTGCCAGAGGAATTGATTAATGTGATTTGGCATCACTCAAAAAAAAAGCGACATTAAGCAAATTATTTATTGAGAAACATCACACTCAGCCATGTAAAAATACTAAGCTGGTTGAAACAGCTTCAACAGAACTCCTCGCCATTAGTTCAAAGCGATAACATCTTCAATTGCAGCAGGAAAATAAAAATTAAATCTTATAAAAAAGATGTTTATTTTTTGTAAGCGTTGCAAAAAAGCCCCATATAGGGGCTTTTTTGAATAAAGGGATCGTATCTTTAAGGTAAGTATATCTACATCTGCAAAAACATTAAGGACTGATATAGCAACCCGCTTCCGTCAGTTTTACTTCATACCGCGATGTATTGCAGCCATTGACTGGTGTGCTTCTGACTGGCCGTTACTCATATTTTCGTGGACAACGGCGGCCCTTTCATGTTCATCCATTTCTGCAAAAGATGGCGCGGTACTTGATTTCATGTCGGCCATATCATCTGACATTTTCTGATGGTTCTTCGCCATTTTCTGATGGGCATCAGAAGCACCATTTTTCATGGAATTATGAACATTAAGGGCCTGTTCATGCTGATCCATACTCTTCATTTGTAATACTTCCCCCCTGACAGATTCAGGAACGGATGAAAACTGTTGCTGATGCGCTGCCGCCTGGGCATTATTAACATGCTCATGAATGTTGATAATTCCATCCGCCCAGGCTGAAGGAATTAAGCTAAGTCCGACAGAGGAAGCGAAGATTAAACTTTTCATAATAAGTTTCCCGTTGATAATGGAATAAATAACGGACTGTCAAAGATGTCATCAACTAAAGAACTTACAAGCCAGACTGATTTCATCTTAAAAAAGATAATATGCGTAACTCAGTGCCTGCGATTTCTGCTGATATTGATCCATAAAGACTGTTCCGCCTGCTTAGTGAGGACGATTCTACCAGCTGCATTCTGTTGAAGGCGTGACAGCTTAATGACACCTCTGTAATATATTTATTATTCATCGAAAAAACTGGAGGCGTTCGGGAAACTATGTAGCCATTCGTGGTAATAGCAATATGAATCGTGTCGAAACTGTATCTGATTCGACCCACACTTTTCCGTGATGTGCGTTCACGATTGACTTTACAATCGCCAGACCAATCCCACTGCCTTCCCCCTTCCTTTGCCGCGATGGATCGACGCGATAAAACCGATCAAACAAACGTGGCAGGTGTTCTGCAGGTATCAGTTTTCCTGGATTTTCAACTATAAGCTGAACACTATTCTCACTTCCCGCAATGGTTACAGTAACTGTCTTCCCTGACTGCGTATAACGCAGAGCGTTAGACAGAAGATTATTTAATGCCCTTCGGTACATAAGTGGGTCTCCTTTAATAAGGCAGCCCGACCCGTTTAATTGCAGAGAAACATTGAGTTCTTCTGCCCAGGCTTCGAAAAAATCAAACACTTTGACCACTTCTGTGCGGAGATCAAACATTATCCGCTCGGGGATCAATTGATTATTATCAGCCTGTGCCAGAAAAAGCATGTCGCTGACCATTTTTGTCATTCTGTTATACTCTTCCAGGCTGGAATACAACACATCTTCCAGCTCTTTCTGCGTCCTGTGCTGACTTAGCGCGATTTCAGTCTGTGTAACCAGGTTGGTTATGGGCGTTCTGATTTCATGGGCGATATCAGCAGAGAAATTTGCCTGTCGCGTAAATACATCCTCAATCTTTGCAATCATATGGTTAAACGATATTACCAGTTGCTCCAGTTCGATGGGAACTTTGGACGGTTCCAGTCTCATGTCCAGGTTCTCCGAGGTAATATTTTTAATGGCCTTGCTGACGTTGCGGAGAGGAAGATGACCCTGGCGAACCGCTATGCGGATAATGAAAATTATCAACAGGCTGATTACGAAGGCAATGGCAATTAAATTCTTTTTTAGTGCTTCAAGGTAATGAAGATGAAAGTCAATCGAGAGCCCAATTATCATCTGATACGTCTGTGGTTTTCCGTTAAGCGTTGCTTTGCCTGAAGATGCAACGATTCTGTAAGTCTCCATTTTCATGTCAGAGCCGTTGCGCATAAGTAAAGTTGGCTCTTTTACTGTCCAGAGGAATATTTCCCTGGCCCGACTATGCGCTGTAAAGTTTGATGCATTGACCACAGAACGTAACGTCGCTCCTTGTGGTGAACTGAACAACACGTCACCCCCATCAGTCAAAATAAGAACAGCGACGTTGCGGTAATCTGATATGGATTCTTTGATTTTACTTATTTTTTTTTGGTCCGGAGCTACAGGTGTCTGCAGTATTCTGTTCATCGCGATACTGATTTGTTTCAGATCCCGCACATCCTGCTCTGCAAAGTGTTTTTCAACGGAATGCAGCATAAACCAGGTAAAAGCAAAAAACGCAATTATGGTGGACAGGCTGATAAAGAAGGTTAGTCTCAGTGCGAGAGAGTAAGGGCGCCCTGAGAAATTAAAACGCATCCGGAACCTCCAGGATATATCCCACGCCGCGGACCGTCTGGATCAGCTTAGGCTCATAATCGTTGTCTATCTTTGCCCTGAGGCGTTTTACTGCCACGTCTATAGCATTAGTATCGCTGTCAAAGTTCATATCCCAGACCTGCGATGCAATCAGCGAACGGGGCAGCACCTCTCCCTGATGACGAATGAAGAATTCCAGTAGAGAGAACTCCTTACTCGTCAGCAAGATACGTTTCCCTGCGCGGCTAACCTTTCTTGAAACAAGGTCTACCATCAGATCAGCCACCTTAAACTGGCTTTCCGTGATGACTGTGTTACCCCGTCGTAAAAGTGTCCTGACTCGGGCAAGAAGCTCAGCAAACGCAAATGGTTTGATCAGGTAATCGTCCGCGCCCAGCTCAAGTCCTTTAACCCGGTGCTCAATGGTGCCGAGAGCCGTAAGCAGCAAAACAGGCATACCTTTACCTGCGGCACGAAGCATACGAATAATATCCCAGCCGTTTACATCCGGGAGCATGATATCCAGAATCAGTAAATCATATTCGGCTGTTATGGCGAGATGATATCCGGTCAGACCATTATCGGCGTGATCAACTACAAATCCCGCTTCAGTAAGCCCTTTACTGAGGTACTCACCAGTTTTTACTTCATCTTCAACGATCAGTATTTTCATCTTGCTCCCCTGGCTGACTACCCGTGCCATTCATTCTATTTAGCCTAAGCATGTAATCAACGGCTTACGTTAAAAATGACAGCATTGTCATTATCCAGTCACCTGGCAAACAGAGAGCATTCTGTAACATCCCCCTATCAATACTCTGGACTTCATTTGAACCATTTACCAGGCCTGCCTGGAAGAGAAGCGTTATGTTCAAATTAAAACTATTAAGCATCAGCATGATTTTTATACTGGCTGGCTGCGTTTCGCTGGCACCTGACTATCAGCGGCCGGCAGCGCCAGTACCACAGCAGTTTTCTTTGTCACGCAACAGCCTGACGCCAGCGGTAAATGGCTATCAGGATACGGGCTGGCGTATTTTTTTTGTCGATCCCCAGGTTACCCGGCTGATCGATGAAGCCCTGACAAACAACCGTGATTTGAGAATGGCCGCCCTGAAGGTTGAAGAGGCCCGGGCCCAGTTCAACGTCACGGATGCAGACCGTTATCCCCAGTTGAATGCCTCATCCGGGATCACCTACCGCGTTGGTCTGAAAGATGACAAGCCGACCGCACAGGAGTACGACGCGGGTCTGGAGCTCAGCTATGAACTCGATTTTTTCGGCAAGCTTAAGAACATGAGTGAAGCTGACCGCCAGAACTATTTTGCCAGCGAAGAAGCCCGTCGGGCCGTACACATCCTGCTGGTATCCAACGTTTCACAGAGCTATTTCAGCCAGCAACTGGCGTACGAACAACTCCGTATTGCGCGGGAAACGCTGAAAAATTATCAACAGTCTTATGCTTTCGTTGAGCAACAGCTGGTGACCGGGAGTACGAACGTTCTGGCGCTTGAACAGGCCAGGGGACAAATCGAAAGTACCCGCGCTGAGATAGCCAAACGAGAAGGCGATCTGGCGCAGGCAAACAATGCCCTGCGACTGCTGGTGGGAACCTACCGCGCACTTCCGTCAGAAAAAACGATGAAAGGTGGTGAGATCGCACCAGTAAAACTGCCACCAAACCTGTCGTCACAAATTTTACTGCAGCGCCCGGATATCATGGAAGCGGAATACCAGCTCAAAGCAGCTGATGCCAATATTGGCGCAGCGCGAGCGGCGTTTTTCCCATCTATTACCCTGACCAGTAGTCTTTCCGCAAGCAGTACGGAGCTGTCCAGCCTCTTTACGCCAGGAAGCGGAATGTGGAATTTTATTCCCAAAATTGAAATTCCTGTTTTTAATGCTGGCAGGAACAAAGCCAATTTGAAATTGGCCGAAATTCGCCAGCAACAGTCGGTGGTTAACTACGAACAAAAAATTCAGTCCGCCTTTAAGGATGTATCCGATACGCTTGCGCTGCGGGACAGCCTTAACCAGCAACTTGAGGCACAGCAGCGTTATCTCGATTCACTTCAGATAACCCTCCAGCGTGCCAGAGGATTATATTCAAGTGGTGCTGTCAGCTACATTGAAGTGCTGGACGCAGAACGCTCCCTGTTCACGACACAGCAAACCATTCTCGATCTTACATATTCCCGGCAGGTTAACGAAATCAATCTATTCACCGCACTGGGTGGCGGTTGGGTACAGTAAATTTATTTAATTAATCAGGAAATAAAAAATGCGTAATTCACTTAAAGCCGTTTTATTGGGCGCCTTCTCTGTCATGTTTTCTGCCGGTCTTCATGCTGAAATACATCACCATGGCGATATGAATGCTGCCAGTGATGCTTCGTCACAGCAAATTATTAATAGCAACGGTGTCGTTAAAGACATTGATATGAACAGTAAAAAAATCACCATTTCGCACGAAGCTATCCCTGAGGTGGGCTGGCCTGCAATGACCATGCGCTTCACCTTTATGAATGCAGACGACACCATTAATGCGCTGAAAACCGGTAACCACGTTGATTTCTCGTTTATTCAGCAGGGAAATATCTCCTTACTCAAAAGCATTAACGTTACGCAATCCTGACTGTCAGCCCGGAGCGAATACATCCAGTGTGCCTGAACATTTAAAAAGAGATTTCTGTGAATTAATGATCAGGCGCATATGTCAGGTGTTTTGATTTTTCAGCGAGAAATTGTATGGCTTCTTTAAAGATAAAATATGCTGCAATAATTATCAGCAGCCTGATAGCAGGAGGGCTGATATCGGTTACTGCCTTGCAGTATATAAACCCAGGAAAAAAAACAGTACAAACGGAACAAAAGGCACCCGAGCGAAAGGTACTTTTCTGGTATGACCCGATGAAACCGGATACCAAATTTGATAAACCCGGAAAATCTCCCTTTATGGACATGGACCTGGTGCCAAAATATGCAGATGAAAGCGGCGAGAAAATCAGCGATGGGATCCGTATTGATCCAACTCAGGTTCAGAACCTGGGATTAAAAACGCAAAAAGTCATGCGCGGAATGCTGAATTATTCACAGACAATACCGGCCAATGTTAGTTACAACGAATATCAGTTTGTCATTGTGCAGGCGCGCTCTGACGGTTTCGTCGAAAAAGTGTATCCCCTGACGATTGGCGATCATGTGAAGAAAGGTACACCGCTTATCGATATCACCATTCCGGAATGGGTGGAAGCACAAAGTGAGTTTCTCCTGTTATCTGGTACCGGAGGAACACCAACGCAAATTAAAGGTGTGCTTGAACGACTTCGTCTGGCCGGAATGCCGGAAAAGGATATCCAGAGACTGCGGTCAACCCGAAGTATTCAGACCCGGTTTACCATTACGGCACCGATAGACGGTGTCATTACGGCGTTTGACCTGCGCACTGGTATGAATATCTCAAAAGATAAAGTGGTGGCACAGATTCAGGGGATGGATCCGGTCTGGATCAGTGCAGCAGTACCCGAATCCATCGCCTATCTCTTGAAAGACACCTCTCAATTTGAAATTTCAGTACCGGCCTATCCGGATAAATCGTTCCATGTGGAAAAATGGAACATTCTTCCCAGCGTCGATCAAACCACCCGGACCCTTCAGGTACGTCTGCAGGTATTAAACAAGGACGAACGCCTTAAACCGGGCATGAATGCTTATCTGAAACTGAATACCCGGAGCCAGGAAATGTTGCTGATCCCGTCCCAGGCCGTTATTGACACCGGTAAAGAACAGCGCGTGATTACTGTCGATGCAGAAGGTCGGTTTGTGCCAAAAAGGGTCCATGTTCTCCACGAATCTCAGCAACAGTCCGGTATCGGCACCGGTCTCAATGAAGGTGATACGGTAGTAGTCAGCGGCATGTTCCTGATTGACTCCGAAGCCAACATTACGGGCGCACTGGAACGTATGCGTCATCCGGAAACAACGGACGGCACAATGCCGGCAATGTCCGCTCCGTCTGCAAATACACATTCCGGTCATTGAGGAGACGACGATGATTGAATGGATTATACGGCGATCGGTTGCCAACCGTTTCCTCGTTATGATGGCCGCTCTGTTTCTCAGTGTCTGGGGCACCTGGACTATCATCAACACCCCTGTGGATGCGCTACCCGATCTGTCCGATGTACAGGTGATTATCAAAACCAGCTATCCTGGTCAGGCTCCGCAGATTGTTGAAAACCAGGTTACGTATCCGCTCACGACCACCATGCTGTCGGTACCCGGTGCCAAGACCGTGCGCGGTTTTTCCCAGTTTGGCGATTCCTACGTTTATGTCATTTTTGAGGACGGGACCGATCTGTACTGGGCCCGCTCGCGTGTGCTGGAATACCTAAATCAGGTTCAGGGGAAACTGCCTGCCGGTGTAAGCTCGGAAATCGGGCCTGATGCCACAGGTGTAGGCTGGATATTTGAATATGCTCTGGTTGATCACAGCGGCAAACACGACCTTTCCGAACTGCGCTCCCTGCAGGACTGGTTCCTGAAATTTGAACTGAAAACTATCCCTAACGTCGCGGAAGTGGCATCAGTAGGCGGTGTGGTCAAGCAGTACCAAATCCAGGTTAACCCGGAGAAACTAACCCAGTACAGCATCAGCCTGCCTGAAGTAAAACAGGCCCTTGAGTCATCTAATCAGGAAGCCGGTGGCTCATCCGTTGAAATCGCCGAAGCGGAGTACATGGTCCGGGCCAGCGGTTACCTCCAGTCCATAGACGATTTCAATAACATCGTCCTGAAAACCGGAGAAAACGGTGTACCGATTTATCTGCGGGACGTGGCCCGCGTGCAGACCGGGCCTGAAATGCGGCGTGGTATAGCAGAGCTTAACGGTCAGGGAGAAGTCGCCGGCGGCGTCGTGATCCTGCGGTCGGGTAAAAATGCGCGCGACGTTATCACGGCAGTGAAAGATAAACTGGAGACCCTGAAGGCAAGTTTGCCTGAGGGCGTTGATATTGTGAGTACCTACGATCGCAGCCAGTTAATTGAGCGGGCCATTGACAACCTCAGCTACAAACTCCTGGAAGAGTTTATCGTGGTGGCCATCGTCTGCGCCCTGTTCCTGTGGCATGTTCGTTCTGCCCTGGTGGCGATCATTTCTCTGCCCCTTGGTCTGTGTATCGCCTTTATTGTCATGCATTTCCAGGGGCTGAACGCCAATATAATGTCGCTGGGAGGGATCGCCATTGCAGTAGGGGCGATGGTAGATGCCGCCATCGTGATGATTGAAAATGCGCATAAACGGCTGGAAGAGTGGGATCATCAGCATCCGGATGAGCAGATTGACAACGCAACGCGCTGGAAGGTTATCACCGATGCCTCCGTTGAAGTGGGACCCGCGCTGTTTATCAGTCTGCTGATCATTACCCTGTCCTTTATTCCTATTTTTACCCTTGAAGGACAGGAAGGTCGTCTGTTTGGTCCGCTGGCCTTTACGAAAACCTACTCCATGGCGGGCGCGGCCGCGCTGGCCATCATCGTCATCCCGATTCTGATGGGATTCTGGATCCGGGGGAAAATTCCTGCCGAGACCAGCAATCCCCTGAACCGGCTGCTGATCAAAGCGTATCATCCTTTGCTGCTGCGAGTACTTCACTGGCCAAAAACAACCCTGCTGGTTGCGACCTTATCCATCTTCACGGTTATCTGGCCCCTGAGTCAGGTGGGCGGCGAGTTTTTGCCGAAGATAAATGAGGGCGACCTGTTGTATATGCCCTCAACATTGCCGGGCGTATCGCCGGCAGAGGCCGCTGCGCTCTTACAGACCACGGATAAGCTCATCAAAACCGTACCTGAAGTAGTTTCTGTTTTTGGCAAGACCGGGAAGGCCGAGACCGCGACGGATTCCGCGCCGCTCGAAATGATGGAAACCACAATCCAGCTCAAACCAGAGGATCAGTGGCGGCCCGGCATGACGATTGACAAGATTATTGACGAACTCGATCAAACGGTCCGTTTACCCGGACTGGCTAACCTCTGGGTGCCCCCCATTCGTAACCGTATTGATATGCTCTCTACCGGGATCAAAAGTCCGATAGGTATCAAGGTGTCAGGTACTGTTCTGTCCGATATCGATGCAACGGCGCAGAGTATTGAGGCGGTAGCCAAAACCGTGCCGGGTGTGGTATCTGCTCTGGCTGAGCGACTGGAGGGCGGGCGCTACATTGACATCGATATTAACCGTGAAAAAGCCTCCCGCTACGGGATGACGGTGGGTGATGTCCAGCTGTTCGTCTCCTCAGCTATCGGCGGCGCGACGGTTGGGGAAACGGTTGAGGGCGTGGCCCGGTATCCGATTAATATCCGCTACCCGCAGGATTACCGGAACAGTCCGCAGGCGCTGAAACAGATGCCGATCCTGACACCGATGAAGCAGCAAATCACGCTGGGGGATGTGACTGACGTTAAGGTCGTTTCCGGACCAACCATGCTGAAAACGGAAAATGCCCGACCTGCCAGCTGGATTTATATTGATGCGCGCGGCAGGGATATGGTTTCGGTGGTAAACGATATTAAGACGGCCATCAGCAAGAAAGTGAAACTTAGACCGGGTACCAGTGTGTCATTCTCCGGTCAATTTGAGTTACTTGAGCACGCCAACAAGAAACTGAAACTGATGGTACCGATGACGGTGATGATCATTTTCATTCTGTTATACCTCGCCTTCCGCCGGGCTGATGAAGCCCTGCTGATCCTGATGAGTCTTCCGTTTGCCCTGGTCGGAGGAATATGGTTCCTCTACTGGCAGGACTTCCACATGTCTGTGGCGACCGGAACCGGATTTATCGCCCTGGCTGGGGTGGCGGCAGAATTTGGAGTGGTCATGCTGATGTATCTGCGTCATGCCATTGAAGCACACCCGGAATTGTCCCACCGCGAGACATTCACATCTGAAAGTCTTGATGAAGCCCTCTACCATGGTGCAGTTCTGCGTGTCCGGCCAAAAGCCATGACCGTGGCAGTGATCATTGCGGGTCTGCTACCCATTCTCTGGGGAACGGGAGCAGGCTCAGAAGTCATGAGTCGGATTGCAGCACCCATGATTGGGGGGATGATCACAGCTCCGCTTCTATCACTGTTCATTATTCCTGCTGCCTACAAATTAATCTGGCTGCGTAGGCATAAAGCAAGGATATTATGATATCAAAAGGCCCTCTGTCAGAGAGGGCCTTTATATCAGGATAGGTATCAAAACTGCACTATGGCCATTATGAAAAGAGCGGTGTCAGTGATGCTGTCCCTCTCTTTTTCAGAGCCGACCTTGGTAGCATAACGCAGACAATATAAGCCAACTACGTCTCCTGTCACTGCCCGCCCTAATCCGATAGGCAGCAGCCCTGCTAATTACGCAACAGGCGCAGGCCGTTTGCTACAACAAGCAGGCTTGCTCCCACATCCGCGAATACCGCCATCCACATGGTCCCCATACCTGCAATGGTCAGGGCCAGGAACACTGCCTTGATCCCAATAGCCATAACGATATTCTGAACCAGAATGTTATACGTCTGCCGGGAGAGTCGGACAAAAGCCGGAATTTTACGCAAATCATCATCCATGAGGGCCACATCGGCAGTCTCGATGGCGGTATCCGTGCCCATTGCACCCATGGCAAAGCCGATATCGGCGCGGGCCAGCGCCGGTGCATCATTGATGCCGTCGCCCACCATGCCGGTCGTGCCCTGCGCCGTAAATGTTTCTACAGCACGCAGTTTATCTTCCGGCAGTTGATCCCCCCGCGCCTCATCGATACCAACCTGACCGGCAATGGCCTGCGCAGTGTGCGCATTGTCTCCGGTCAGCATGAGCGTTTTAACACCCAGACTATGCAACTGACTTATCGCCTCGCGGCTGCTTTCCTTCACCGTATCAGCCACCGCAAACAGCCCTAGCACCTGATGAGTGTCACAGAGCATGATGACCGTTTTACCCCCGGTCTCCAGTTCCGTTAGTGCAGCCCTGACCGCTTCCGGACAGCGCACCGTTTCTTCAGCCAGCCTCAGATTGCCCAGACTGTAGGTTTGACCGTTGATGACGCCGCGCACGCCGCGGCCTGGCAGAGCCTCAAAGTTTTCCACTTCATAACGCTGAATGCCATCTGATGCCGCCGATACAGCCTGCGAAACCGGATGATCGGAGTAACCTGCCAGGCTCACAGCCAGACTGCGCCCCTCATCTTCTGCCACCCCGGTATAGATAATCACATCCGTCTGTACCGGCTTACCGTGCGTCAGGGTGCCGGTCTTGTCGAGCGCCAGCCACTTCAGCTTTCGGCCTTCTTCAAGATAAACGCCGCCCTTGATCAATATCCCCCGGCGGGCTGCTGCCGTCAGGCCACTGACAATGGTCACTGGCGTGGAAATGACCAGCGCACAGGGGCAGGCGATAACCAGCATCACCAGCGCCTTGTAAATCCACTCCTGCCAGCTTTCACCTGCAATCAGCGGTGGGAGAACGGCAACTGCGACGGCAATAGCAAACACCACAGGGGTATAAATTTGTGCAAAGCGATCAACAAAGCGCTGCGTAGGGGCTTTTGCCCCCTGCGCTTCCTCCACGGCATGAATGATACGCGCCAGCGTGGTATTTCCGGCAGCGGCCGTTACACGGTACTCAAAGCCACCGGAGCCGTTGACCGTCCCGGCGAAGACCGGGTCACCTTCCCCTTTATCCACCGGCAGACTTTCGCCGGTAATAGGTGCCTGATTAATGGCGGTCCTGCCCCGGACCACCGTGCCGTCGAGAGCGATACGCTCGCCCGGTTTTACCCTGACCACGCTGTTAAGGGATACAGACCTGGCCTCAGTTTCTTTCCAGGAGCCGTCCGGTTGCTGAACCGTGGCCGTTTCAGGCGTCAGCTTCATCAGAGAGCCGATGGCATTGCGGGCGCGATCAAGAGATTTCGCTTCAATCAGTTCCGCAATCGTGAACAGCACCATTACCATGGCGGCTTCAGGCCACTGTCCGAGCGCCAGCGCCCCGGTGACGGCAATACTCATCAGGGCGTTGATATTCAGGTTGCCGTTGCGAAGAGCAATCCAGCCTTTTTTGTACGTGGACAGGCCACAGGCCGCAACGGCAGCCAGAGCAAGAGCCGCTTCCAGCCATTCCGGCATGCCCGCCCAGTGCATGGCTTCGGCGGCGATTGCCGCCACACCGGCAAGCGCGAGCGGCCACCAGTGTTTTTTCTTTTCCTCAGTGACCGCGTGCCGGCCATTACTGTCAGGAAGTTCAGGTTCAAAGCCCAGAGAACGAATGGCGGCCAGAACCGGCTCCAGCGTATCCGGTGCGTGAACCACCGTCAGTACACGCTGCATAAGATTGAAATCCAGTTCCTTGACGGCTGACATGCCGTCCAGCTTTTTACGGATCATGCCCTCTTCAACCGGGCAGTCCATCTGCATGATCCTGATACTGGTACGCACCCCGTCAGCGGTCACCTGCTGCGTCTGCAGCTCACCGAATGTGACAGGGGCAGGCGAGCAGCAGGAACCGCCGGTATTTTCCGCCTCACGGCCTGAGCAGCAGCTGCCTTCAGGCTGCATTGCTTTATCAATCGGTTCCGGGTCAAAACCCAGCGAGCGCACCGCCTGCAGAACCGGTTCCAGCGCCTGCGGTGTATGGGTCACGGTAAGCACCCTCTGTATCAGATTGAATTCAAGATTGCTGACGGCAGGTAATTTTGCCAGTTTTTTTCGGAGGAGCGTCTCCTCCGTCGGGCAGTCCATCTGCATGATGCGCAGACGCGTCTGAACGTCATCGTTGCGGGGAAGCTCTGCAACCGGTTCGGACATCTGGCTCAGGCCGTCCGTTGAGCAGCAGCTCCCGGTGCTGCAACAGGCCGGTGTGGTCTGAGTCGTTTTTGGTGGCATTTTCCCTGAAGCCTCAGTCGGGGCAGTGGCGGTATTTTTAACAGACGCCTCCTCTCCGGTTGCGGCTGATCCACATTTTTTATTACTGCAGCAGTCACTCATTTTTTTATCCCGTTCATAACGTATACTGGCATTAAAGACCCTGATGTAACTACAGGGTCAAGCTCAGAAGAGGTGTGATATGAAAATTGGTGAACTGGCCCGCCAGGCGGGATGTCCTGTAGAGACGGTACGTTATTATGAGCGAGAGGGGCTTCTGCAGGCCGCATTGCGGGACCAGACTAATAACTACCGCCATTACGATAGCGCACATCTCGAAAGGCTTATGTTTATCCGGCGCTGCCGGGCGCTCGATATGACCCATGAAGAAATCCGGGTGTTGCTGCAGGCGCGCAGCCAGCCAGACGCAGACTGCGGTACGGTTAATGCCCTGATAAATGAACATCTGAACCACGTTCAGGCCCGTATTCGTGAACTGAATATGCTGGAAAAACAACTATTTGAGCTCCACAGCCACTGCAATGCCAACCGGGCAACACGGGACTGCGGTATTCTGCGCGAACTGGAGCAGGCAGAAGAGCCTGAGGATATCGTGCCGGTTATCACTGCAGGTCATCTGGCCGGAAGCCACTCTTACTGATGCTGCTTTCTGCCATAAGTAGAACGGTTCACTAAAGAAACAGGCTTTTTTGTGATGTTACTTCGTCATGCCCGACCATTAAGGCAGCTGAAAGTGTGCTGCCGTTAAAATCTGTGTGATATCGTTTAACCGCTATTCCCTCATTAAGCTGTACTGAAAAGCCTGTAAGCACGTCAAAACATATATGAATTTATAAATATAAAGTTGACCTTTCGTCTGCAGCAGACGAGACTTGTTGCTGTCCGCCACGAAGGAGAAATTATGCCGTCACTTCTGCCCCTGCAACTTTTTAAGAATCTTTCTGACGAAACCCGGCTCAGCCTGGTGCTGTTGTTGCGCGAAAAAGGGGAGCTTTGCGTCTGCGAGCTTGTATCTATCCTGAAAGAAACACAGCCAAAAATATCGCGGCACCTGGCCCTGCTCAGAGAGAGTGGACTGCTTATCGACAGGCGCGACGGCAAGTGGATCCATTACCGGTTATCGCCACACATGCCTGCGTGGGCAGCAGCGGTCATTGAGCAGGCATATCTGTGTCAGCGGGATGAAATTCTTCATCTCAGTCAGCAGGCTGAGCGTGATAACGCAACCACCAACGGCAAAGCTGTCTGCATGTAAAAATTTTATCTAAACACATTCGATTAAACGCATATATTTACAGGGTACAGTTAGCAGCCCGCTTCAACGGGCAGTTATAATTAAGAAGGAGAGGGTATGTTTCTGGCGGGTGCGATTTTTATTCTGACGCTGGTACTGGTTATCTGGCAGCCGAAAGGACTCAGTATTGGCTGGAGTGCCGTTATCGGCGCCGCGCTGGCGTTGCTGACCGGCGTAGTACAAATCGGGGATATTCCGGTGGTCTGGCAGATTGTCTGGAACGCCACGGCCACGTTTATTGCGGTCATCATTATCAGCCTGCTGCTCGATGAGTCCGGCTTTTTTGAATGGGCCGCGCTGCACGTTTCCCGCTGGGGAGGCGGCAGGGGCCGGCTGCTGTTCACGTATATCGTTCTGCTGGGTGCGGCAGTGGCGGCGCTGTTTGCCAATGACGGAGCCGCGCTAATTCTGACGCCGATCGTTATCGCCATGCTGCTGGCGCTGGGCTTCAGCCCCGGGGCCACGCTGGCGTTTGTGATGGCGGCCGGGTTTATCGCCGATACCTCCAGCCTGCCGCTCATCGTGTCAAACCTGGTCAACATCGTCACGGCAGACTTCTTTAAACTGGGTTTCAGCGAGTATGCCTCGGTGATGGTGCCGGTGAATATCGCGTCCGTGGCCGCCACGCTGGTGATGCTGCACCTGTTTTTCCGCAGGGACATCCCGGACACTTACGACCTGGCGAAGCTGAAGGCGCCGCGTGAGGCCATTCGCGATGCGCGTACCTTTAAAACCGGCTGGATTGTTCTCATCCTGCTGCTGATCGGCTTCTTTGCCCTCGAACCACTCGGCGTGCCGGTCAGCCTTGTGGCCGCGGTGGCGGCGTTTATTCTCTGGCTGGTAGCCCGGAAAGGCAATGTGATTGATACCGGAAAGGTACTGAAAGGTGCGCCCTGGCAGATCGTTATCTTCTCGCTGGGCATGTACCTGGTGGTATACGGACTACGCAATGCCGGGCTAACTGATTACCTTTCTGCCGCCCTGAACCGGTTTGCAGAGCATGGCGTCTGGGGCGCAACGCTCGGCACCGGCTTTCTGACGGCGGCGCTTTCATCAGTCATGAACAACATGCCTACCGTGCTGGTTGGCGCGCTCTCCATTGACGGCAGCACCGCTCAGGGCGTGGTGAAGGAGGCGATGATTTACGCCAACATCATCGGCTGCGACCTCGGTCCGAAAATCACCCCTATCGGTAGCCTCGCTACCCTGCTGTGGCTGCACGTCCTGGCACAGAAAAACATTACCGTCAGCTGGGGCTACTACTTCCGCGTGGGCATCGTGATGACCCTGCCGGTACTGTTTGTGACGCTGGCTGCGCTGGCCCTGCGCCTGTCTGTTTAACCTTAACCCCGGAGCTGTGCCTGTGCAGCGCCTTTATGGAGTAACGCTCATGACTGACATTACCATTTATCACAATCCGGCCTGCGGGACGTCCCGCAATACCCTGGCGCTTATCCGCAACAGCGGCACCGAGCCCACGGTGATTCTGTATCTGGAAACACCGCCGTCGCGCGACGAGCTGAAAAAGCTGATTACGGACATGGGCATTAGCGTGCGTGCCCTGCTGCGTAAAAATACCGATCCCTACGAGCAGCTCGGCCTGGCTGAAGACCGGTTCAGCGATGAAGAACTGCTCGATGCGATGCTGGCTCATCCGATCCTCATTAATCGTCCGGTGGTGGTAACGCCGCTGGGAACGAAGCTCTGCCGCCCCTCCGAAGTGGTTCTGGACATACTGCCGGACCCGCAGAAGGGAGCGTTTACCAAAGAGGACGGCGAAGCCGTCATTGATGAGCACGGAAACCGCGTCAGCCACTGATGTTTCACCAGGCTGCGGGCATAGCAAATGTGAAAAAGCCGGCAGATGCCGGCTTTTTTATATGCTGCGCTGGTTTACCCGCTCAGAGAGCTGCGCAGCACTCTCCTTCCTTTCGCTGTAGCGGTCGGTGAGATAACCACTACGACCGCGCGTCAGCAGGGTGAACTTCATCAGTTCCTCCATGACGTCCACTATGCGGTCATAATACGGAGAAGGCTTCATGCGGCCGTCCTCATCAAACTCGGCCCAGGCTTTTGCAACGGATGACTGGTTCGGGATAGTGATCATCCGCATCCAGCGCCCAAGAATACGCATCTGGTTTACGGCGTTGAAAGACTGTGAGCCTCCGCTGACCTGCATGACAGCAAGGGTTTTCCCCTGCGAGGGCCGGACCGCCCCGGACGTCAGCGGTATCCAGTCAATCTGCGTCTTCATGATGCCGGTCATGGCACCGTGACGCTCAGGAGAGCACCAGACCATCCCTTCAGACCAGAGCACTAGCTGGCGCAGCTCTGCGACCTTCGGATGCGTCTCAGGTGCATCATCCGGCAGCGGCAGGCCGGACGGATTGAATAACTTCACCTCCGCGCCCATGGCCGTCAGCAGCCGTGCGGCCTCTTCCGTGGTGAGTCGGCTGTAAGAGCGCTCCCGAAGCGAACCGTAGAGCATCAGTATGCGGGGCGGATGCGCCACCTCTTCGGCCTTTAATTTCTCTTCCGAAAGGAGCGTATCCAGGAGTGTCAGATCGATATTGTTCAGGGCATCATTCACGTTATTCACAATGGAGTCTCTTTATGGGAAATCTCGGTAGACAGGCTGCAGCTACTGCCACCGGCGCAGCACTCTTCAGTGAGAAAAGCCATCAGCTGCTCAAGCTGCGCATAGCAAGGTCTGCAGAACAAGGTACGACTCTGCCGTTCCTGGCTTATGAGTCCAGCGGACATCAGCGCTGAAAGATGATGGCTGAGCGTGGAGGCAGGAATAGCCAGTCTTTTCTGGATGTCACCCACGGGCAGTCCTTCTGGCCCGGCTTTCACCAGTTCACGGTAAATTCCCAGTCGCGTCACGTGTCCCAGTTCCCTGAGAGCAGCCGCAGCATTTTGTATGTCCACATCATCACCAAATCTATATTTCCAGAATAATGGAAATATAATTTAAAGCGGACTGAATGGTCAAGCCTCTTCCCGCCATAAAAGTGCTGCGCTCAAAAAGAAAGCCTTTTATACCCTGCTAATCCGGCTGCAGTGGCAGAGCATATAAAGCGGCCATAGCTCAGCATTTCGGTAAAATTCCAGCGCTCTGACAACAGCTTTAGCCATAACCGTTTCGCTTCCTCTTGCCAGAAATTCCTGACTCAATAATACTGTTCATATAACCAGTATAATTTAAAGGGGGATTTTTATGTGCTTTACATTTTTTTTTCTAATCCGTACACGGCAGCACCTCCGGGACGCCGCGTTATGAAAGCGGTCTGTTACGCTCAGGGTCTGACACTGTTATGGCCGCCGATTTTTACCCCAAAGGTAAAGGTACCGCTGTACGCAGATCCCTGCTCAGCCGGCTTTCCCTCCCCTGCTCAGGATTATGTAGAGAAAGAGCTGGACCTGAATGAACTCTGTATTCGCAGACGGGCGTCCACATTCTTCGTACGGGCCAGTGGCAACAGCATGCAGGAGCTGGGGCTTTATGACGGTGATGTTATGGTGGTCGATCGCGCGGAGCCACCCACGCATGGCGACATCGTCATTGCCGAGGTTGGCGGTGAGTTCACAGTTAAGCGCCTGCAGCTGATCCCGAGGGTGGCACTGCTGCCAATGAATCCTGCTTACGCCGCCATCTATCCGGAAGAGCTGCAGCTGCTCGGCGTTGTCACCTGGTTCTTTAACAGTACCCGTGCCCGTCGGAGATAATTATGCCCATGTTCGGACTGGCTGACGTCAACTCTTTCTATGCCAGCTGTGAGACGCTTTTCCGTCCGGACCTGCGTGGAAGGCCGGTAGTCGTGCTCAGTAACAACGATGGCTGCGTTATTGCGCGCTCTGCTGGCGCAAAAGCTCTGGGCATAAAAATGGGTGCACCGTGGTTCCAGATAAAAACGCAGGACTATCCGGAAAAGATACACGTGTTCAGCTCAAACTATGCGCTGTATCACAGCCTCAGCCAGAGAGTAATGACCGCGCTTGAGGAGGTAACACCACGCGTCGAGCAGTACAGCATTGATGAGATGTTCCTGGATCTCACCGGTATTGACGGCTGTGAGAACTTCGAAACTTTTGGCCGCCGCCTGCGTACGCACGTGTTTACCACAACCGGTCTTACCGTCGGTGTCGGCATGGGGCCCACTAAAACGCTGGCAAAATCGGCCCAGTGGGCGAGTAAGGAGTGGAAGCAGTTTCGCGGCGTGCTGGCGCTGACTCCGGATAATCCGAAGCGTACTGAAACCCTGCTGGCTAACCAGCCCGTTGAGGAAATATGGGGTGTGGGACGGCGTATAGGTAAGCGACTTAACCTTATGGGCATTGAAACTGCTCTGCAGCTGTCACTCGCGCGTCCTAAGTTCATTCGCGATAGCTTTTCCGTGGTGCTGGAGCGCACCGTACGCGAGCTGAACGGTGAGTCATGTATTCCGCTGGAAGAGCTTCCGCCGGCAAAACAGCAGATAGTCTGTAGCCGCAGCTTCGGAGAGCGCATTACTACAAAAACAGCCATGCAGCAGGCACTGTGTCAGTATGCTGCATGCGCAGCGGAAAAGCTGCGCGGGGAACGTCAGTACTGTCGCAACATCGGCGTGTTTATCCGGACGTCACCACATGCAAGCGGTGAGATGTTTTACGGAAACAGCACTGGTGAGAAGCTGATACTACCAACACAGGACACGCGGGACATCATTGAGTCTGCGATGCGGTCACTCGATCGTATCTGGCTTGAGGGGCGCCGGTACATGAAAGCCGGCATTATGCTTGATAACTTCACGCCGAACGGCGTAAGCCAGCTAAATCTGTTTGACGATAATCGGCCACGGGCTAACAGCGCACAGCTGATGAAGGTATTGGACGGCATTAACCAGTCAGGACTGGGAAATGTGTGGTTTGCCGGACAGGGGATTAGCATGGAATGGAAAATGAAGCGTGAAATGCTTAGCCCTGCCTGGACCACGCGCTGGTCAGACATTCCTAAAGCACGTGTGCTCTGAGACGGTTATTAATTAAGCTGTTGAATCTGTATTCCACATAAACCAGTCCATGTCGCAGCGCGTCATGGCTGTCCTCGAAGCACTGGCACCTCGCGTGGAGCAGTATTCTATCGATGAGATGTTTCTGGATATCCGGGGGATTGATCACTGCATGGGATTTGAGGATTTCGGGCGCCAGCTGCGAACTCAGGTCAGGGCCTATACGGGCCTTACAATAGGTGTCGGTATGGGGCCCACTAAGACCTTGGCCAAATCGGCTCAGTGGGCGTCTAAAGAATGGCCTCAATTCGGAGGGGTACTGGCCCTGACTACTGCCAATCCGACACGCACTCTCAAACTGCTCAGTCTGCAGCCTGTTGAAGAGCTTTGGGGAGTCGGCCGCCGGTTGTCTAAAAAACTGAACGCAATGGGCATAGTAACTGCGCTCGATCTGGCCCGTTCCTCCCCCGCCTTCATCCGTAAAAACTTCAGCGTAGTCCTTGAGCGAACTGTTCGTGAACTCAACGGCGAATCCTGCATTGATCTGGAAGAGGCTCCGCCTACGAAGCAGCAAATCGTGGTAAGCCGCAGCTTTGGCTCACGAATTACGGACTATGAGTCTATGCGGCAGGCGATCTGTCAGTACGCTCAGCGGGCAGGTGAAAAACTACGTCAGGAAAGGCAGTTTACTCGCCATATCGGCGTATTTATTAAGACTTCGCCGTTTGTAGAAGGTGAAGTTTATTACTGTAATGTGGCCAGCGAGAGGCTGTTGCTGCCTACACGGGATACGCGGGACATTATCAGTGCAGCTATGAAGGCGCTGGATCGCATCTGGATTGACGGGCATCGCTACGCCAAAGCAGGAATCATGCTGGATGATTTTTTTCCGACTGGCGTGGCGCAGCTGAATCTGTTTTCTGACGAACAGCCCCGGGAGAACAGCGAAGCGCTGATGAAAATCATCGACAGCATAAACACTACGGGATTGGGACAGATATGGTTTGCCGGAAAAGGCGTTGATCAGGCATGGCAGATGAAGCGGGAAATGCTTTCACCTGCCTATACAACGCGCTGGAAAGACATCCCGGTAGCCCGCGTTCTTTAATTTTCACTCTAATTTCAGACCTCCACCCTATGCTCCTTTGAGTTTTCACTCCTTTACTCATATGAGTATAAACTCAAAGCTATACCGCATGCTAATGTAGTTAACCACCTTCACTCACATGAGTATATACTCATAGTTATTTCAAGAACCGTACCATTTTACGCAGCCAGATAACCCGACGTTCACTTAAAAACATTTATATTTCAAAAGATAAAAAACCACAACACTCATGCACTCATGCACTCATGCACTCATGCACTCATGCACTCATGCACTCATTTGAGTTTCTTCATTAATTCAACGAATTGCACGCATGTCTGAATTCGATGTACGCAAATTTAAAAAAATTTAAACCAACCCTATTTACTCAACTGAGTAATCACTCATTCTTCCGCAGCCATTCCTCAACGAGTTCATTGATAACATCCGTGATGGTGGTGCCGCGTTTGGCACAGGCAACTTTGAAACGTGAATGCTTGTCTTCATCAAAATTTACGTTTACTCGTTTCTGTTTCCCAGAAGACGATTTCGCCTCTGGTGCTTGAACAATTTTTTCCAAATCACGATGTGCGCCGAACGTCATCATTGATGACGAATGTTTTTTTTCAAGTGCCATAACCCCCCCTTAAATGAGTGTGTAAGTATATGAGTATCTACTCAAACACTGACAGTATTTCTTTAGTCAGGATCTGAATCTCTCCCTGTGCCGCTCTATCAGAAGTGTTAAATACACTTTCTCCTTCAAGCACCGATCTCACATAACTCTGGCGCTGAGTGATAGCTGTTTTGAATGACTTAATCCCCGTTTGAGCAATGCTGTCTTTTAAAACGCTGAGCATCATCGCCTGTTCAATTTTACGGGTGATGAGAAAACGGGCCTCAACAGGGCGGTTGTAGGCCTGAGCCTCTAGGACTGTTACCACTGAACCCGCAGCTGAAAAATCAAGCGGGCTCGGTGTTACAGGAATGATAATGAGATCACTCACCATAACGGCTGCAGAAGTGATAACAGAGAGCGAGCCAGCACCATCAATAATCACATAATCGTAATCGCTGAGTTCTTTACGAACCTGATATACGTCTTTCTCTGATGAGGCAGTAAAAACATCAAACCTGGCTTTTCCAGCGCTATTCCAGTTTGTAAGACTCATCTGTGGGTCTGTATCAACTACTGCGACTTTTTTACCACTACTGGCAATGGAAGAGCTGACATTGATTGTTGCAGTGGTTTTGCCAGATCCACCTTTAGGATTTAGAAACGAAATGATCTTCATGCGTAGAACCTCATTTACTCATTTGAGTTATAACACAAAAGAGTAAAACACAAATGAGTATATGTGTAAAGGAGCTAAAGAGCTTAAACTCAAATACTCATTTTAACATATATCGCTCAAACCGTTGATTGTAAAGTGTTTGGATTGCATTTCATTGCAGGCTGACCACAGAATTTAAGCTTATTGGGATATCGGAATTAAAGAACCAGATTCATTTCGGGCCAATTCACTGCCGACTACTTGTGAGTTAACTGTACAAATTACGTTTGTTCAGTAGGAGCCTGATATGTAAGTTATGACACGTGCTCAGGTATTATTTTTAAGCATGGCCACCGCATCCGTCCCAGGCATATGAAACTGCACCCGGTGCCGGGCTGCCACGTCGAGGGCAAAAACCTTCGTGTAGACCTCTGTTGACTTCATGCTTTTGTGCCCCATCAGGCTCTGCAGCGCCTTCAGCGGAATCCCCGCATAAAGCATGTGCATGGCGTAACTGTGGCGGAAGGTGTGCGGCGTCACCGGCACGGAGAACGTGACTCCGTCACCTGCAGCGGCGTCGACGGCCTCGTTCAGCCAGGTACGCACCGTCCTGTCGGTTACCGTCCAGAGCCGGACCTTTTCGGTCCGCCCGGTTTCCGGGTTGCGCCGCTCCAGCGGAATTTTCAGCGTGGCGACCATCATCTCCAGCTGGACTACATACTGCGGATCGGACAGCGGCACCAGGCGGTGCGGCACGATACCGGCGGGAGCGCGTCCCGGACCGCGGGCGGCCTTCTCACCTCGCTGCTTGAGCGTGGCCAGCTGCACGTAAGGGTAGGGCGGCGCCAGGCTGAAATCTCCCCGGGTCAGCGCCAGCGCTTCGTTAATGCGCGCGCCCGTATTCCAGAGGGTGGTGAACAGCATTTTGCGGTGCAGATCCGGCACGTAATGGAGAAGGGCACTCACCTCCGGAGCCAGCAGGTACTGAGGATATTCGTCATGCTGCGCGGCCATCTGGCGCAGCGCGAGGGCAGCAGGATAGTCAATGGGAACCGGTAGCTGATTTAACGCGGCTGAGCCGGTAAATGGAGGCAGCACAGGCAGGTTCATTTAGTCTCAGCTCCGTCACTGATTAACGGCTCTATGTCTGTTCTGGTATGCTCCCGTCCGCCGAAAGGCATGTCCCGTACTTTCTCAAGGTCTCCTTCCCAGCCTTTGAACCAGCCGTCCGGATCCTGACCGGTCAGGAGCTGCTGGAGCCAGCCCGCAGTGCTGCGGCGGCGGAAATCCTGGAACCACACAGGGTGATGCTGTCCGGCCACAGACCAGAAATCAAAGCCGGATTCGTCAGGCTCCCAGTCGAACGAATTCATGCCGCGATGAGCACAGCTTTCTTTAAGAAAGAGCAGGAATGCCAGCAGCTTGCCGTGCCCGGTTCCGCCGCTTCCATCATTGCAGAGCTTAAACTCTGCAGTCACGACTCCGAGGAGCATGCGCCCTGAAGTGGGATGAATACGCAGACAAAGCAGTGTCCCCTCATGGCGGCCCTTACTTATCCTGATAAACTCAAAAATATAGTGCGTGTCATCGCCGGGCGGCAGGAAAAATTCGTGATAGCCCATTCCCAGGCTGATTGTCGGAAATGGTTCACCTCTGCCACCCAGCAACCAGCCGGCACCGGCATCAAAATTTTCGGCGATCGCATCGGCAAGACTGAACGGCAGTTCCTCATTCCCCTCCATGATATCCATCAGAAGGCCGGGCGACGTATCCAGCTGCCGGGCCAGCTGGACGAGTTCAGGCACCCCTGCTTTATTCGCTCGTCCGGACGTTCGGTAATAGTTATCCTCTATCAGACGGTCAAACAGCCACCTGAGTCGCTGGCCCGTTTCGTGCTGCCAGCGTTCCCGTTCTGACATCATGGGCTCCTGACTGATGACAGGCTGATAATACTCCCGCAGGGCAGTCCGTATTTCGCCTTCCAGCGATCGTTCGTTTTTCATAGCTGACTGCTCGATGCACTGATAGAGCGCGTCGTCCACGTTACGGGCCTGAATTTTCGCCATGACTCAACCTTTCTTCTTTTTGCAGGCAGGTGACAACAGGCTGAACGGAAAGGACAGCGTGCGTCAAATTAAAGGCTATTAATTATCAGTGTATTCATAATGAGTCAATAAGGATACGTTCCTGGAAATGATGCGTTACTAACCACTGAAACTGTTTCATTCCGCAATTACCGTCCCCCTATCCCAGCACGATCCGACTTTTTCCCCATATGGCAGTTTCCGGAAGCACAGTACGGTGGCGGGGCGGGGAAAAGCCCGCGTTGTCAGAGGTTCTCCGCAATCAAAACCCTACATCTGGTAGCCGGATCAGCTGACTGAACCACTACATATAGTGAGCTGCGCAGAAAACCGCCATCCTCACTCGAAGATCCGGTTCTGCCTTTTTTCGGATCTCAGCTGGAAAAGGAGAAGAAAGCATATGCTTGGCATATCCATATGCTTTGCATCTGCATATACTTAACATCTGCATATGTATAACCTATACAAAACAATCTCAGAGGCATATACTTTACCTATGCAGGAATACTCCCTGGCACACTCAGCATATGAGGAAAAACCATGCGCACAGTTTCTATTTTTAAAAACGGCAACAACCGCGCCATCCGTCTTCCCCGCGATCTGGATTTTGAGGGGGTGAGCGAGCTGGAGATCGTCCGGGAAGGAGACAGCATCATCCTGCGCCCCGTCAGGCCGACCTGGAGCTCGTTCGCGCAGCTGGAAAATGCCGATCCGGATTTTATGACGGAGCGTGAGGACGTTGTCAGCGACGAAGGACGATTTGCCCTGTGAACAAAATGTATATGCTCGACACCTGTATCTGCTCGTTCATCATGCGCGAGCAGCCGGAAGCCGTACTGAAGCGTCTGGAGCAGGCGGTGCTGCGCGGCCACCGTATCGTGGTCTCGGCCATCACCTACTCTGAAATGCGCTTCGGTGCCACTGGCCCGAAGGCTTCACCGCGTCACGTTCATCTGGTCGATGAATTCTGCGCCCGGCTCGGTGCCGTCCTGCCCTGGGACCGCGCCGCGGTGGATGCCACCACGGACATCCGAGTCGCGCTGCGCCTCGCCGGCACGCCGATCGGTCCGAACGACACGGCGATTGCCGGGCACGCCATCTCGGCTGGCGCCGTGCTGGTGACGAACAATACGCGGGAATTTGCGCGTGTTCCGGACCTGGCTCTGGAAGACTGGGTATAATAAAGCCGGGTATGAATTGCAGGATATTAAAAGAATGAATGAATTGAAAATTGACAATCCGGCTCAGCGATTACTGGATATTCTTGAAGCAGGAAAAACACAAAATCGGGACCAAAACTGTCGCTCGGTATGGGTCTTTCTCCTGCAGGCTCAGAAAAATAATGAGCAGCATCTTCTTTCCCGCCTGGCCCGGGTCATGGAATTGCCAGGGCGAATAGTGCAGGTCAGAGAGGATCATTTCTCCGCTCTCAGGGGAAAATCCACGCACTGGAAAACATGCGTTGATAAGGCATTTGTTTCGCAGACTCTCAACAGTACCTGGCAGTCGTTCATGCAGCATATTGATGACCGCACATTCTCAGAACTCAGCATGCTGTCAGACCTTTTTGAAACCCGTGGGGCGCACGCGGCTATGCAGTCAGAAGAAATTGAAGCTCTGCTGGAGAGGTTAACCGAACTGCGTAACGATATCCGGGAGGCTGATCTGCCTGCCACGATGAAGACCCTGCTGCTTAAACAGCTTTCACAAATCCAGGAGGCACTGGAAACATACGGTATTTCCGGCGTTGAGCCGGTAATGGATGCCGTGCAGTCAACCCTTGGCCTGGCCGTTCTGAATCCGGAGTACCGCAAAGAAATCAGTAAGGGGACAAACAGCAGGTTCGGTGAGAAAATTTCCGATCTACTGAGCGACGTGGCGAATGTTGTCACCGTCGCAGGCGCGCTGCCTGCATTAACCGTTGCTGTAAACACCGCCCTGACCTATATCGGCCAGTGATCCTCAGGCACCTTTCCACAGGTGCCTTATTTTTAGTCGTTACTCATTACCAGCCCAATCAGATTTCCGACATTTCCTTTTTCCGGATCCCGGTTAAGGAGAGTGAAGCCTGTGTGCAGCATACAGTGAAGAGTGAAGAAAGAAGTTGACCTGCCCCCAGTATTAGATACAAGGCTCAGTTAGTAATGTCGGATCCTTCACTCTCAGAATTACCCTTTCTCCAGCCCGCCGCAAATTCAGACGGCGTCTGATAATTCAGCGTGGAGTGTGGGCGACATTCGTTATAATCCTGACGCCATTCACTGATGGTTTTCCTGGCATGGCTGATGTCGCTAAACCAGTGTTCATTCAGGCATTCATCGCGAAAGCGTCCGTTAAAACTCTCAATAAATCCGTTCTGTGTCGGTTTACCGGGCTGAATAAGCTGCAGCTCCACGCAATGCTCAAAGGCCCACTGGTCAAGTGCTCTACAGGTAAATTCCGGCCCCTGGTCAGTTCTTATCGTAGCCGGATAGCCGTGAAACAGCGCAATACTGTCCAGAATACGCGTGACCTGCACGCCTGAAATCCCAAAGGCAACAGTGACAGTCAGGCATTCCTTTGTGAAGTCATCGACGCAGGTAAGGCACTTGCTCCTGCGACCGGTGGCCAGTGCATCCATGACGAAATCCATTGACCAGGTCAGATTGGGCGCATCCGGGCGAAGCAGCGGAAGCCGCTCAGTCGCCAGACCCTTACGACGTCGTCTGCGCTTCACACTCAGGCCGTTAAGGTGATAAATGCGGTATACCCGCTTGTGGTTGACGTGAAGGCCCTCACGACGCAATAACTGCCAGATCCGGCGATAACCAAAGCGACGGCGTTCAAGCGCCAGCTCAGTGATGCGCAGAGGCAGCTGCGCGTCAGCAGCCGGACGCTGAGCTGAATAACGGCAGGTTGAAAGAGACAGACCTGCCAGCCTGCAGACACGACGTTGCGACAGACCGGCGACCTCACACATGACTTCCACGGCTTCCCGCTTCGGGTCTGTCGTCAGAACTTTCGACCCAGAGCCACCTGAAGCGCCTCCTTATCCAGCATGGCTTCGGCGAGCAGCTTCTTAAGGCGGGCGTTCTCCTCTTCAGGTGACTTAAGCCGCTTTACTTCAGGGACTTCCATGCCGCCAGACTTCTTGCGCCAGGTGCAGAAAGTAGCGTCTGAAATAGCATGCTTACGGCAGAGTTCTTGGGCAGAAACCCCGGCTTCAGCCTCGCGGAGGATACTGATGATCTGTTCGTCGGAAAAACGCTTCTTCATGGGGATGTCCTCATGTGGCTTATGAAGACATTACTAACATTGGTGTGTACTAATCAACGGGGAGCAGGTCAATCATCTTTGCCATATCACATTGATAACCAATGCAGTCAGTCAGGCCTGATAAAGAGTGTTTAGTATGACGTGTACGGATGTCAGCTTACGGGAGCTTAACTTAAAACGCACCGGGTGTTATCCACAAATCCACAGGCACGATCCAACTATAGTTCCATTTAGATCCCTATAGTTCCTAATAGATCCCGGCCTGCTGTAAAGCCCGTCATCTCTGGTCTGAGTTCAGATCCCGATGTGTCATGTCGGGATGATTGTGTGTGCTAACGGGATGAATATGTGTGACAGTGGGATGGAAATGTGTTGTGCCGGGATGTATTGTGTGTGCTGGCGGGATACATCCTGTTTCTGCACACAGCTTGCATTGACACTCAGGGAACTGACTTAACCATATGAAAGAAAGTACATTTATAGGTGATGCGCTGTTCAGTGATATGATCAGCAGGGAAAAACAGCTCACAGTTAATTCCAATAACACTGTGCAGCCCGTAGCCCTAATGCGCCTTGGCGTTTTTGTTCCTAAGCCCACCAAATCGCAGGGGGAGAATAATATTGTTGATGCTTCCGAGCTGTTTTCCCATCTGGAAATAGCCAAGGCGGAAGGTTACGACAATATCAATATTGCGGGACCGCGTCTGGATATGGACTGCGACTTCAAGGTCTGGATTGGCGTCATCTATGCATTCAGTAAATATGGCCTAAATTCCAATAAAATTGAGCTGAAATTTACTGATTTTGCAAAAGGTTGCGGCTTTTCGGCCAAGCGAATAGACAGTCGTCTGCGCAGTGCAATCCACGAATCGCTGGGCAAGCTGCGTAATAAGTCCATCTCTTTTAAGCGTGGAAAAGACGTACGCGGGAGCTACCAGACGGGACTGCTTAAAACCGGCTATTTTGACGCTGATAAAGACGTTGTTCAGCTGGAAGCTGATGAAAAGCTTTGGGAACTTTTTCAGCTGGATTACCGTGTGCTCCTGCAGCAGCATGCTATTAAGGCGCTTCCAAAGAAAGAGGCGGCGCAGGCTATATACACCTTTATTGAGAGTCTTCCTGCTAATCCTATACCAGTGGCTTTCGCGCGCCTGCGTGAACGTCTTTCACTCTCAAGTACCGTGAGCGAACAAAACCGCACTATCAAAAAGGCGCTGGAGCAGTTGCAGAAAATAGGGTATCTGGAATTTTCATTGGTCCGGAAGGAGCGTGAAAATTATCTTATAATTCATAAGCGTAACCCAAAACTCAGGCCAGCAGGCATGTAGAAGTGTGCGCTGGAGGGATCCTGAGAGGGAATGGATGAACATGTATACTGCCGGAGGCGGGCTATGCTAATGATGACGTGTGCGCTGGCGGGAATGCGCATGCATCTTAGCTTACTGTGTGTAATAAAAGTGGGTGCTGGAGGGATTTGACGCTAGTTTTTCCCGGCAGTACACATTTTCGGACGGAATGATCCCGCCAGCACACATCCTCTGTGACCGCTATCCCGCTGACACACATAATCCAACTCTGCTTTCCAGACAACAGAGATGAGAAGTCAGAATCCCTCCTCATCATAAATCAGGCAGTACTGAGTTATCCCGTCAGCACACATTTATTCACTGTAGTGTGCATGTGTACTTGTATGGGCCCGCGTGATAAGCGCATGTTCACCCGGAAGCTACTATCGCCAAACGACACCGATTGCCATCCAAGGCCGTTTCGTTTTACCTTTCAGAAATATTTCAGTGTGTTGACGCGCAGAACGAATACTGCTTTGACACCGCGCATTCAACCCCCTGAGGGTTCTGCACAATAATAATGAAATGAATCAGATGAAGCGGAGCTCCTGCCGACTGAACGGATCTCTGGCCGCAAACAATCAAAGGAGTGAATATGACACCGGTAGAAAAGATAGTCGGCTGGGTCAGCAGTAAGCCTGTCTGGTGGCGCCATGCCATCAGGCTGGCACTGAGTAATGGTCGTTTCACTGATGAAGAACTGAACCAGATTGCGGACGTTGCCCGTATGGAACATGAGCTTTTAGCCCATACTGATATGTTTGATACATGGGCTGAGGCTCTGGATATTACGGGTTATCGTCAAGAACTGCATGAAGTTTCCCTGACCTCCATTTCTGCCGTAAAAGGGGTTAACGCGCTGGCTGAGGGGTAACATCTGATGTTCACTCATCAGGGGCTGGTCATCATTTATGGTGACAACGGTAGTGGAAAATCCAGCTATACCGGCATCCTGAAAATGCCTGCCTGACGCGCGGCGAATGCCCGCCCGTCAGAGGGAACGTATTCCGCACGGAAAACCCCGCCCCAGAGGCGACTCTGACCGTTCTCAGCAATAGCGTTCCGTCAGAATTTCTCTGGAAGCCTGGCGATGCAAGCGAAGCAGTGCTGAAATCCATCCGTGTGTTTGATACCTCCTCTGCGGCACACTATGTCAATAAAGAAGACACGCTGAGCTTAAATCCTGCCGGCCTCCATCTGCTGACCAATCTGGCGGACGCTGTCAGCGCAGATAAATCAGATGGACGTTGTGGATCCTTTCATTAAGGCGTTTGAGGCTGAACTCAGCGCTCTGGGATTTAACCGCTTCACGGTGAAAGTTGATACCCGCAACCGCAGCGGTCACCAGCAGTTTAAGCTTGCTCTCGAACAGTCAGGCGAGCCCGTCGTATCAAAAGTGGCCAGCGAAGGGGAACAGCGCTGTATTGCCCTGGCATCATTCTTTGCGGAAATGCGCGCTGATGGCCGACGGTCAGCAGTGATTTTCGACGATCCTGTGAATTCACTCAGCCACCAGTGGCGTGCGGTTATCGCCCGCAGGCTGGTAAACGAGTCGGCATATCGTCAGGTCATTGTGTTTACCCATGACCTTGTCTTTTACAAATGGCTGATTGAAGAAGCAGAACTGAGAGGGGTGCCACATGCCGAATTGAGTCTGGATCGTTCACGCAGCACGGCAGGTTTTGTCCGTACCTCTCCCCCCTGGGATGCACTCACCACGGGAAAACGTATCAGAAAACTCAGGGCAGACCTGGTGCAACTCAGAAAGCATGAGCGTGAAGAAACGTTCCTGCAGCAGGACTTTCTGCGCGCGGCTGGTTTGTTTTACGGAGAGCTGCGTGAAACCTGAGAACGCCTATTAGAAGAAAAACTGCTGAACTCCGTGGTCACCCGGTTTGAGCGTGGAGTTGCAACGCGACGGTTAAGCCGGCTGACTGACATTACACAGGATGATTATGACCTGGTAGAGGAAGCCATGAGCAAATGCAGCACCTATTTTACGGGGCATGACAGTGCGACAGCAGCAGGTAATCCTTCTCCGACCACTGATGAAATGGAGCTGGATATCAGGATCATTGAGAACTATAACCATCATCTTCAAAAAGATCGTAAACGTTCCTGAAGGAAGACAACAGGTACCCACAGGCAGGCTCAAATTTCATCCGGGTCTGCCTCAGGTAGGCTTAAGCAGTGTGACGGTCAGGTTATCCGGGAAACAGCCTCTGGTCCGCTCATTCAGCCTGCAGCAAAGCTCACTGAGCGTCGAACCCGAGGCGGCACCCTTAATGTCATCATCGCTTACCTGACTCCAGAATCCGTCCGTACAGATGAGCAGATGCTCAGCGGGTAACGGAGTCCGGTTATGCCACTTCAGCGCGTGAAGATTCCCTGAACCAGCCCATGCCGTAAGCCGGTTGCGCAGGGGGTGACGTGACAGGGCGTCAGGAGGGCAGTGGCCCAGTTCCACGCAGCGTTCGGCAAGCGAATGATCGCGGGTTCTGTCGTTCCTGTTCAGCCAGTAAATCCGCGTGTCGCCCAGCGTGGTATGGCGGTACTCCCGATCGTCTGCGACCACAAAAGCCACGCTGGCCTTACCCGGAAAACAGTCCCGGACCTGCAGAATGTTGCTGATCTCTCTGCAGGTCAGGCTGACGTTCATCCCTGATGCTGCCAGCCGGTTCAGTCGTTCAGTGAGCCAGTCTACGTAGTGCGGACAGGCGTCGCATTGCGAAAAACCATCAGCCATCATGAACAGCGTACACCGGCCTGTTTCCACCGACAGAAACCGATCCAGCTGTTCCATTCGGCTACCCTGCAATGAGAGATGAAATTCAGCCGTCAGCACGCTGCCATCCTGTCACCAGGTCCCAGGGCAGCGTACGGTAAAACGCTTTAATCGTATCATAAGCTCCATCGAAATCGGGCAGCGCACCTGCCACCTCACTTTCCAGCAGCCCGTAATCCTGCAGAGATCGCTCACGGATATCTGTCCGGTCGAGCGTCTCCGGGTTTACAAACCCCGGCTCCAGACGCCCTGCGGACTTTTCCAGCAGGCTGTTCAGGATGCTCAGGCGATCCTGGTCATCAATGTCAACGGCGGCTAGCAGCAGGTTGAGGTCGTAAATATCCTGCCGGCGCGAACGGTTTCTGACCACCTGCTGCATGACGGAGCGGATTTTCTCGGCCACCAAGTCCGTAAAGCTATAGGCCAGCAGATCGTTATCGTCGGTAAGCGTAATATGGTCAACTGACAGGCTGTATTCATTCAGGCTGTAGTCAATCTGCACGGTGTGCGGAGACTGCCCGACGCGCAGGCGACGCATTTCACCGTCGTTTCCGTTCCGGGCATAGCCAATTTTAAGAAGGAAGGCCGGAAAGGTGGCGTTTTCCGCATCGCGCGGCTGTATATTGAGGCTCTGCACCGCGCAGCTGACCTGGTAGGGAAGTTCTGCCGACGCAACCTGCAGTGCTTCGTTCAGCTCATCCCGCAGAGTGTCCTTATCGATATCGGCCAGACGCATGCTGGTTGAAAAATCGATGTCCTCCGTGAACCGTGAGCTTTTGTATCGCAGCCCCAGCAGGATCCCGCCCTTCATGATCATCCGTGGCTGCAGGTACTCACTCTCTGCAATCGCCTGCAGGACAATGTGCACCGCCTGACGGAAGGTTACCCGGTCTGCCGGCGCCTCCGCGATCCACTCCTCAATGCCGTATTCCATGGTCTTCCCGCGATCAGTTATTAATGGAGATACACCATACTTCGGAGAACACGTTTTTGTAAGGGTTAGAGGAGACAAGCTTGCGGCTCCCGCCGCGCTGTACGGTATCCTTCCACTTTTCAATGGTGCGGTGTGACAGGCCGCAGACTTCTTCCAGCATGTAGCCGGTACGGGCCTTATCGATCCCTGTACCTTCCTTATCGACGGTTTTGACTATCACCGGCAGATGTTCAGCAGCTCTTTCACGAAAAATATCCTCTACGTGAGAATAGCCGCCGCAGAGGTCGGGATTTCTGAGCATATCTAGGAACGTTTCCCCCAGCGTGGTCACCCGGACACCGCCGGATCCGTGGAGCTCAGGGCGCGGCTTGTATCGGGTTGTTGCATGCTGAACGAGCATTTTTCCGTCGATCTTCTCGTGAGGGACAAATCTCCTCGGCAGCAGAGGGAGGACGGTTTTCAGCGTCGGAAATCGCGTCCGCAAATAGTTCTCGTGCAGCTTCCTGGCGGCAGAGAGCTTAGCCTGAGTTACGTGGAGTACGTGAGGGATCCTGTCAGTCAGGCCATGCCATTCCATGGCCGACAGACAGGACAGGTGCGAGTAAGGTGTGAGATCGCACACCTGCTGCTGCGCGGTGGAGATATCCCGGTTGCTTATCTGCCAGACGTAGCCATCGATTGCGGGCAACAGGATTCCCTGGTGGATCATCTCACTCAGCGTCTCACTGAGGATACGACCATCGGGCTCGGCGGTCTGTATTTTTCCGACAGGCACGCCATCGTAGGTTTTATCTTGGTAAAGCTGATAAAGATGTTCGTTGAACTCATGAAGGGCGATGACCGGTTTGGGATGCCGGTTGAGCAGCGTCAGCCGTACGGATTCACGCAGTGAAATCGTTTTAGTCATGTAACACCATGCAGCGTATAAGTCCTAAGGACTTATACGCTGCATGATGTCGCGTGTCAAATTTTTATTGCGTGTCAGTAAGGACGATCCCTCTGATTTATCGTGCATTCTGTTATTTTTCTTGACAATATAACGCTATGGGTATCAAAATGTCCTTAGGACATTTTGATACCCATAGTGATAGATGTTTTCATTTTTTTGATATCCTACGCTGACTTCTGCCCTGTGACCCTGCTGTTTTCATATAAACTCTGCTGCAAATGACATCGGTATGTTCCTCTGCCCTGTACCGGTCATCCGAGCGCAGGGAAGAAGAGGGCGGATAGCAGCTGTTGAACGACTAAGCTACTTTGTAAAATTTCATATCTTTCAGCCGAATGTGTACGTTTTCATCCGGTCACGCTTATCCATCCCGGGTCCGTAGACCAGAGGGAAGATAAGATGAAATGGCAGCATTATTAACTAGGCGGCGCGCTGGGTATTTTCAAAGCGACCGGCTTTGTTGCGGAGATGAAAAATCCGCTGAGTGTGCACGTGCTGAATCTGCAGATCGGTGTGCCGATCGCCGGTATTTAGGCGTAACTGGACAAAAACAGGAGGAAGAATGGCTCGGCTGGCTGTGGGAACCACTGACTGGCAGGGCAGGATTGCCGCGCTCAATCCTGAGGATGAGAAGGTACAGCCATGCGTATACCGCGTGATTTTCAAAAACGGCGGCTATTACAAAAAACACGCTCAGCCGGCCTTTTTCCCGCAAATCCCGGTGGTTTTCAATCTGGCCAGTACCGATCAACACTATCACATCCCGCTGCAGCTCTGTCAGTACGGGTACTCAAGTTATCGCAGCAACTGGGCGCAGACCGCTGTCAGTCACACAGAGTCTAATCAGAGATAGGACGCCTTACCGGGAGTCGTAACGTGTGGCCGGAGAGGAGAGAATCGCGACCTGCCCTGCGCAGTGGATCTCTTCCATAAAAAAAAGGCGCATCGCCGGTTTTTATCCGGGACAGCCATTATCTACCATTTGTACTGAGTAGAGTCTTCTCAGTCTTTAAGCTCTTTTTCCACCTGTTCCTTGCCGTAACCGTAGCTTTCCTAGATACGGCCAACCAGTTGGTCGCGCTTCCCTTCCGCTACGTCCATGTCGTCATCGGTGAGCTTGTCCCACTGTTCCTTTACTTTACTTTTGAACTGTTTCCAGTTTCCGCTGATGCGATCTTCGTTCATGCCGGCATAGTTGGTTAACTGATGGTCTGCCGCTGTGCCGCCTGTACACAGAACTTTATGCTAAACAGTATGGCCCATTCGGCTAAATTTTCCTGAAAAATGTCCCACTTAAGGATTTTTACTGAAGTGAGGCCGACCGAAACGGCAGGGTGGTCATACGGAAGTACTGCCGTTACGGCTGCAGGGCTTTCCAGCAACCGGCTTCATCCTGCTATACCCGTCGCAGCGCGCGGAGGAAGCGTGCTCTGCGCGCTTTATGTCTGTTATATTACTTTTCTTTCAGGTAATTAAGGTGTTCTTCCCCATGCTCAGCCATCCCGGATGGATCCCCGAAAAAATCAGGAATCATCCCGTAGCAGCCTGGTTTATCAGCAGTAGCACACTGATTTTCCTATCGGTCGGTGTCACGTGGATGGTGCTGAACGCCACCACTCTAGGGGAGCTGAAAGGGCGTAATGAGGGCTTGACCTGGCAGAACCAGCGGCTGACGGAAGATCTCAGATCGGCGCAGAGCAGGTACGATGCAGCGCAGGCCGGCCGGGACGAGTTTATTAGTAAAAAGGCCAGCGAACTATCCGCCGGATACCGGGAGGGCATGGCAGAGCTTAATGCGCGGTACGATAAGATCCTTAAGGAAAATGTGGACCTGAAAAACACGCTAAACGCCCTCAGCAGCGGGGAGCGCCAGCAGGCAGCCAGGCGGAAAGAGTCCCGACTTCAGGAGCTCAGCGTTGCTCAGGACGAAAACAGTAAACAGATTGCAGAGGCGCACCGGCTGCTTTCCGAAATCAGCGGCAGGGCCGGTTATGAAAGGGCTGCATGTGAAAAAGAAGACGAGAATACTTTCTCAAACGTCTGCGAGCAGGCCTCGCTGGCCGAATCCCGAGCCCGCTCGCACCGGGAAAAAATCAACTCGCTGGAAAAATACGGCGAGAGCCTGAACAGTCAGCTGATAGCCCTTGAATGTAGAGAGTGACAGGGCCCGCCTGAGGCCGGGAGTCTGCGCTGCACTCCTGGTATGGGAAAGATTAGTAAGAACGGATACCTGCGCTGTTTGTAAGAAGTATGCGCTGACGCATCACTAGGGTTGTACTTACAGACAACATATTCAAGTATAATTTCGCTGAAAAGCCGTTCACCTGATGAGCACTGAAACGCAAAATAATGGATTGATATGAAACTTACCAGACTGTCTATCAAAGGAATCGGAGGAATAAAAAACCTCGATTTAGAATTCAAGCCTGATATGAATATAATTTGTGGCCCCAATGGAATAGGGAAGTCCACGATTCTTCTTGCAGCGTCTTTTCCCTTTATCTGGGGAACATCGGTAAAGGTGAAAAAAAATATCGGTGCGGAACGTGGTTTTATTGAATTAGAATTAGAAGATGGAGGTCAGATGTATAATCATTGCTCAGAGGTAAGAAGTTATTTGCCGCAGGAGCATGAAAACCATCATCCCTCTGTAGGATTCAAAAGGAGAAAATTAATAAAATTTGAGACAAACAGAAACTTTGATTATCAAGGCCTTGGTTCAATCAGTGCCGACAGGAGTATTGATGATGGTGAGGTTTCTCAACAGCTAAACACTGGCGTTAACCTGTACAATATAAAGGAATGGTTTGCGAAAAGAATTTTATTTGAAAAGGTTGAGCCTGGATATTCACCTAATATATTAAGAAACCTTGAGCTTGCAAAAAGATGCATTTCAATACTTGACAAAAATTTTTCCTTTAGTCGTGTCGATCCCAGAAGCTATGATATCTATGTGAATACTCCTTCGGGAGAAATATGGTATGAATATCTTTCATCTGGCTTTAAGTCATGTATGAGTCTTTTATTAGGCATCATAAAAGAAATTGAGCTTAGATTTCCGCATGAGGAAATATATGCTCCTGACTTTGATGGCGTTGTGCTTATTGATGAGCTGGAACTACATCTCCATCCTGAGTGGCAGGCCAGAATAACTGATGCTCTGACTACAACGTTCCCGTCAGCTCAGTTTATCGTTACCACTCATAGCCCTCATGTCGTACAGAACGCAAAATCACATCAAATCATGGCGTTAGTTTCCGCTGGTAACGGTGAAGTTTGCCTGAGAAAGTTACCTGATAATGGTTTTGGGTACTCAGCTTGGACAGTTGAAGAAGTTCTGCTGGATATCATGGGTATGGAAAGCACTCTTAGCAGAAAATTACAGCTGCAGCTTGATGATTTTGACAGGTTTGTGGATGCAGAAAATTTCGGTGAAGCAAAAAAAATCTATGATTATCTTGATGCTGCCTTACATCAAAATAGCGTACTTCGAAAATCTCTGAAAATAAGCCTTATGTCCATCAAGAGCAGAGAAGAATAATGATAAAACTCGAAAGAAATTTTATCCCTGAATTTTTTAGTCGAGAAAACATTTCTGAGTTAACTAATAAATTCAAAAAGGATGGTACGCCTGTATGGCACCACCCTGAAGTTAAAGAAGCCTGTCTTGCTCTTGGGAACGGTAAATGTGCTTTCTGTGAAGTTATACTTGAAGAGGCAAGTACCTATAATGAAGTTGAGCATTTTAAGGATAAAAACTCTTACCCAGATGATGTGATTCAATGGGAAAATATTTTGCCGTCATGCCGTCACTGCAATGGCTCTAAACAAAGTCATGACGTTGTTTTAGATCCCATTATAAATCCGTGCCATGATGTACCTTCTGTAAACCTCTATATGAGAGGATATCGTATAAAAGGGCAAACACCTTTAGGTGAGATGACAATAACTACGCTGAATTTTAATCACAGAGAACATAAGTTTATTCCACGCTGTAAGGCTGGAGAAGTTATTGAAAGTAGCCTCGAAGATGCTCTTGAGAAGCTTGAATGGTACCTTCTTTCACCTACTACCAGACGCAAAAATATCCTTCAGAATATGGTTGAAGCTATATTAGGGGAGTGCCAGAAAACTGCCCAATTTTCTGCTGTTTCAGCGACCATGCTGCACGATTCAGAGGATTATGATCGATTAAGGACTAATATGCAGCGTCATGATTTGTGGACAGACTACATGCAAGGGCTTCACATCGACTCGCAAGATCTGCGGCTCCCAGCCCATAGATGATTAGGATACTGGCTAGGTACTTTAGGCTGTGTGTCTAGTCAGACCGTCATATAGACATGGTCATGCCTGTGAGTACATCCGGGGGCCGGTCGATGAGAGAAGGTGCAAAGCGTCACATAATATCGATGGCAAACGCAAGTATCTTTAAAATAGTTAAGAAAGAAATGGAATTCATCATTAATCTGTTGAAAATAAGCGCGAGGCTCATTAAGGAATAAATAATTATTGTAATTTAAAACTGTAATAAAGTCTTTAACTATATAATGTGAATGTTCAAATAACAACACAACTTTATGTACGCCTTTATATTTAACCTCTTAAAAAAACACTGCTACCGTCCCTATCGACAACACCTATACCAAAAATTAACGGCATCTTCGCTGAGCTAGATTCTGCGCATGACACTGCGAGCTTGACTAGGCATCTTCAGCTGGTGCTAGGGCGCTGGAAAGTGCGCGCTGGCGCGCTTATTGTAGTCGTCAGCGGTAATGGCCAGCTTTACTATGACGCGCTGAAAGATGTGACGGAGCTACCCATGCCGTATAATAAGTGGCAGGAATACTGCCTAACCGCAGAACTGCGGACGGAATACCATTATATCTTTAATGCGCTTAATGCTAGTTATGTTAAATTACAACCGTAATAGGTATGATAATAGGCCATTCGGGTCAGCGTTAACTCATCGTCCGGTAATGCCAGTAATGATTCTCTTTCCGACAGAGAAAGAATCTGCCTCCTTGCCATATAG